>CALZJC010000285.1 GCA_945787525.1 Thermoanaerobaculia bacterium
GCGCGGCTGTCGAAGGAGAGCGAGACGCAGGCGGTCAGCAGCAGGGTGCAGCCCAGCGCCCGTGGCGGCAGGTTTGGCACGAGGGCCAGTCTACCGGCCGGCCGGGGGTGGGTGAATGTGGCGGACGCCACAGCGCCTGGCCGGCCGGATCGGCCGGCGCGGCGCGCGGCCTGTTCCAGGCCATCGGTCCCGTTCTGCCGGGCGCTTGCTACTTGAGCACCACCAGCGCCACGCGCCGGTTGCGAGCGCGGTCGTCGCGGCTGCCGTTGTCGGCGACCGGCTCGGTCTCGCCGTAGGAGATGACACCGATCCGGTGCAGCGGCAGGCCGGCCTCTTTGTTGAGGTAGCGGCGCACGCTCTCGGCACGGCGCGCGCCGAGGCGCAGGTTGTAGTCGTCGGGGCCGATGTCGTCGGTGTGCCCCTGGATCTCGACGTAGACGTCCGGGCCGTGATCGGGCAGCGCGCCGGCGAACAGGCTGAGCGCGCTGCGGGCCTCGTCGGAGAGGTCGGCTTCGTCGAAACCGAAGCGCACGCCCTCTTCGTCGGTCAGCACGGTCTCGTAGAGGAATTTGCCCTCCGCCAGCTTGCCGGCGGCGATGGCGCGATCGAGCGCCTCGCGGGTGGTCTTGGACAGCTCGCCCAGCTGCTGCTCGTGCTCGCCGAGGACGGTCTGGTTGGCTTCGACCTGGGTCTCGACCTCATCCAGCCGCACGGCGGTGCGGTCTTCGAGACCGACCAGCTCGCCGCGCACGTAGCTCTTGCTGGCGCAGCCGGCGGCGATCAAGGTGAGCGGGATGACGAGCGACCAGAGGTTTCTGTTGCGCACGATGGGCACCCTCCCTCGTAGCTGTTGGTCAGCCGTCGGCGGTAGCGGCCTTCGGCGTAGCGGACCCCGACGAGGACTTCGCCGGCGAGCTCGGCGGCCGCGAGGGCGTCGCGGCGTCAGCGGCTCCGCGGCGCCCCTCCGGCTGCTTTGGTTTTTCAGAAGGCCCGGCCTCCCAGTGGGCAAAGGACTTCTTCACCGATTCCGGCTGCATGTCGATCTGGCCACGGAAGCTGGCGCCACTCTCGATTGTGACCCGCGGTGACACCGCGCTACCTTGAACCGATCCGGCCTGCCTGATGACGACCTCGTCGACACCGTACAGATTGCCGGCAACCTCTCCCTCCACGACGACTCGTTTGCCGTAGACGTCCGCCTTCAGGCGACCGCTTCGACCCACCGTGACGGAGTGTTGCCGGACGACGACCTCTCCTTCCAACTGCCCTTCGATGAGCAGATCCTCCTCCCCGGTGAGGTCGCCCTTGATGGTGACTGAGGGTCCCAGGCGGGCCGGCGGCCGGTCGGAAGGCGGTGAGGGCTCGCGTGCTCCGCGGGTGGGGAACTCGGGAGATGACTCCTCTTCGCTCTTTTTCCAGGCCATCGACTTAGCTTTCGGGATTCCACTGGGGGCCAGGCATGTCTCTCTCGTATCGCAACAGTGATGCCAGGCCGGCGCCGCACCGGCAAGTTCCTTGCTGTGAGGGGTTTGACCTATGAGGGACAGCCGTGATGCGCCAGTGAGGAAGCCGGGGGCTAGGGAGATTTTCCCTACCGGGCTACACTTCCCCAGGAGAATGGGCAGAGCGCTGAAGATCCTGGTGGTCGACGACGAGGCGGCGATGCGCGAGGTGCTCGAGATGCGCCTCGGCCAGTGGGGGTACGAGGTCCACGTCGCCGAGACCGCTGCCGAGGGCCTGGCGACCGCCAGGAGCGAGGCCCCGGATGCGATCATCTCGGACGTCGCGCTGCCCGACCAGTCGGGGCTCGAGCTGGTCGGCGCGCTGCGCGAGATCGATGCCGAGCGGCCGGTGATCCTGATCACCGCCTACGGCACGATCGATGCCGCGGTGGAGGCGATGAAGCTGGGCGCCCTCGACTTCCTGACCAAGCCGCTCGACTACGACAAGCTGGCGGCGACGCTGGAGGCGGCGGCGGGCGAGGTGGAGCGCCGCACCGAGGCGCGGGAGCTGGATACCCGTCTGGCCGGGCAGTCTGGCTTCATGGAGCTGGTCGGCGGCTCGCCGGAGATGCACGAGCTGTACGAGACCTTGCGGGTTCTCGGCGGCAGTGACGCGGCGGCGCTCCTGACCGGCGAGAGCGGCACCGGCAAGGAGCTGGCGGCGCGCTCGATCCACGCGTTGAGCCGCCGGGCCGAAGGCCCGTTCGTGGCGGTCAACTCGGCCGCCATCCCGGAGGGGCTGACCGAGAGCGAGCTGTTCGGTCACGAAAAGGGCGCCTTCACGGGCGCCTCGGGCCGGCGGGCCGGCTTCTTCGAGCAGGCCCACGAGGGCACGCTGTTTCTCGACGAGATCAGCGAGATGCCGGCGCTGCTGCAGGCCAAGCTGTTGCGGGTGCTCGAGGACGGCCGGGTGCGCCGCGTGGGGGGCGCCCGGGAGCGCCAGGTGGACGTGCGGGTGCTGGCGGCGACCAATCTGGACCCCGAGGACGCCATCGCCCGGAAGCGGCTACGCCAGGATCTCTACTACCGTTTGAACGTCTTCACGGTGGCGCTTCAGGCGCTGCGCGAGCGGGCCGTGGACGTGGCGCTCCTGACCCAGCACTTCATCCACCGCTTCAACGGTAAGCACGGTGCCTCGGTGCGAGGCGCCTCACCCGACGTGCTCGAGCGTCTGGCGACTTTTGGCTGGCCGGGCAACGTGCGCGAGCTGCGCAACGTCGTCGAACGGGCGGTGATCCTGGCGCGCGAGGGCTGGATCGAGCGGACGCATCTGCCTCCCTACCTGCGCCGGGCACCGGTGGCCGGCAGCGGCATCACGGTGCCCGCCGGAGCCACCGCCGCGGAGGCCGAGAGAATCCTCATCGTCGAGACCCTGAAGCGGCTGGACAACAACAAGAGCCGCGCCGCCCGCGAGCTGGGGCTCGACGTCAAGACGATTCGCAGCAAGCTCAAGTCCTACGCGGCCCAAGAGGGTTAGCTTGGCTTCGCAGCGGCGATCGGCGAGAAGGTCAGGCTGGTGAGGGTCTCCACCAAGCTCGCTCTCGGATGGGGCGTCCTGATCGCCCTGTTTGTCGGCATCCTGGCCTACGACCTGGCGCTGTTGAACCGGCTGGCGCGGGTCAATCAGGGGCTCTCGGAGATCGAGTTCCGCGCCGCCGCGGTGTCGCTGGAGCAGAGCCGGCGGCTGGCGGCGCTGGAGGAGTTCTCGCGCAAGCTGCTGGTGACCCGCGACCCGGCCTACGCCGCGCGGTTGGGGGAGCTGGCGGCGGAGTTCGACGGGGGCCTGCGAGAGCTGCGCTTCCTGCCGCTGTCCCCCGACGAGCTGGCCGAGGTGGGGCGGCTGGCCGACCGCTGGCGGCGGCTGCCGCTGGCGAGCATCACCGAGGAGGCGACCCGGGTAGGACGCGGCGGCGAAGAGGAACGCCGGTTGGCCGTCGAGCTGGTGGCCGCCTTCGCCGAGCTGCGGGCGCAGGCCACCACGGTGACCAGCGCCACCCAGGCGGCGGTGGCGGCCAAGGTCGCCGCGGCGGCCCGCGCCAGCGGCCAGGCGCGCACCCTGTCGTGGCTGCTCGTCGGTCTGGCGCTGGCAGTGAGCCTGGCGGTGCTCTGGTTGACGATCCGCTCGCTGAACCGGCCGCTGCGCCGGCTGACCGAGGGCATCCGGGAGGTTTCGCACGGTCGCTTCACCTACCGCCCGGGGCCGTTGCGGGGGGACGAGTTTTCGGCTCTCGAGGTCAGCTTCAACGAGATGGTGGAGCGGCTCGGCGAGCTGGACGAGGCCAAGAGCCGCTTTCTGTCGCACGTCTCGCACGAGTTGAAGACGCCCCTGGTGGCCACCCAGGAGACCAACAAGCTGCTGCTCGAGGAGATCCCTGGGCCACTCAACGAGCGCCAGAGGCGCCTGCTGGAGCTCAACCTGCAGGGCAGCCGGCGGCTTGCCGGCATGATCACGAAGCTGCTGGAGCTGTCGCGGCTCGAGGCGGAAGGCACCGTGTACGACTTCCGGCGCCGCGACCTGAGCGGCGTCGTGCGAACGGCGGTAGACGGCTTCGAGGCGCTGGCCCGCGAGCGCGGGCTGCGGCTGGCGGTGGCGGCCGATGGCGAGGTACCGGTGCGCTGCGACGGCGATCGCATCATCCAGGTGGTCGAGAACCTGCTCGAGAACGCCATGAAGTTCTCTCCGGCGGGCGGCGAGATCGAGGTGCGGGTGGACGGCGGCGCCGGGCCGGGCACCGGCGGCTCGAACGCGGCTGATCGGCGAGCGGTGGTCGAGGTCACGGACCAGGGACCCGGCGTGCCGGAAGAGGCCCGCGAGCTGATCTTCGAGCGCTTCGTGCAGCTCCAGCCGCCACCGCGCGGTAACGGCGGCGAAGGGCGCGGCGTCGGCCTCGGTCTGGCGATCTGTCGCGAGATCGTCGAGTCACACGGGGGCAAGGTCTGGGTCACCGGCAACCGGCCGGCGGGCAGCACGTTCGGGTTCTCGCTGCCCCCAGCCTGACCTTCTCACCAATCGTCCCCGCCGGGCGCTGCCGGCCCCCGGTCAGCCGGGCAAAGAAGTCAGCAGGCGCCGCATGGCGTTCTCGGCAAGAAACAGCCGTCCCTGGGCTGCGGGCACGCCCAGGTTCGAGCCGCCGAACTCGGTGACGATGGCGGAGGTCACGGCGATCACCTGGCCGTCGAGGCTCAGCACCGGGCCGCCGCTGCCGCCCGGGGTGGTCTCGGCATCGTAGACGATGGCGCTGGGACTGACCTGGGCGACGATGCCGCGGCTGGCCAGGGGACCGATCCGGCCGGACTCGGCCAGTTGGGCGGCCACCTGCCAGAAGTCGAGCTGGCCGCGCCGCAGCTCGTCGACAAAGCGCTCGTCGGTTCTGGCGAGGAGGGCCGGGATGCCCGCCGGGTAGCCCAGGACCAGGACCTCTTCGCCGGGCTCGGGCGGGGTCTGGCGAAGCGCCAGCGGCGGCGCCAGCCCGGCGAGGCCGGGGGCCCGGAGGAGCGCCAGGTCGGCACGGCTGGAGACCTGCAGGGTCTCGACGGCGAAGGAGCTCGGGATGCCGGGCAGGTAGGCGAGAATGCGGCGCATGGTCGGGCGCAGCCCGCCGCGGACGGCGCGCTGCGCCGCGGCGTCGTTGCGCCACGGCACGGCGAGG
>CALZJC010000286.1 GCA_945787525.1 Thermoanaerobaculia bacterium
CATGACCAGGCAGAGGCGGAGAGAGCCCTCGTGGCCGCAGGCCATGTTGAACTCGCCGAGGTCACCGGAGGTCGAGCGCGAGACTACCTGTTCGTCGGCGATGAGGAAGGTCGGCACGTTGGACACCGGGCCGAGCTTGCGGTCCAGAATCTCACCGCCGAGTTGCAGCATTGCGGTATCCGTTTCGTACTCCAGCCGCAGGTCGAGCGCGTAGTCCTGCGCGTAGTAGACCAGGTGGCGGCTGGAGAGCTCGAGTCCGCGGGTACCGGCCGGAGCGGGCTCCATGAAACTGTCAAAGGCGAGCTGGAGGGCTAGGGATACCAGTCTTGGAGCCCGCTCCGGAAGGTGTATGGCGGACAGCGCCTTCACCGAGCGCATGACGTGCTCGGGAAGCGGCTGCTGGAGATCGTTGCGGGCCAGCGTCACCACCCGCTCCAGGGCCGAAAGGGTGCGGCCGCAGCGGGCGCAGCCGGAGGCCAGATGGTCGTTCATCTCTCCTCGTTTGTCGTCTTCAATGAGGTCTCTCGCGTAATCGGTCCACTCTGCGATGTCGAAGTGATTCATTTCGGCCTCTCTCCTTCGTTCAGTGTCCTTCTCGTCTTTTCGATCGTCGCAGATCGTCGAGTCCGTCGCTTCTACCTCTAATAGGGTGTCGGGGGTCGGGTTCTGATATAGGTAAACCAGAAAAAAGGCGCTGCGCCGCGTTCTGCGTCCCTGGGGTCGACCCGCGGGCCAGCGGACCCCGGTCCCGGTTCAGCAGCTGGCCCACGATCACGACGTCGTCGACCGAGTGTTCGCAGGGCGGCTTCGCCAAGGAAGTGCTCGGTCGGCCGATCGAAGGTGCGGTGGGTCAAGCGTGCTCTCCAGTCCGGGCCCTGTCGTGGAATCTGTCCCTCAGTTGATTAGTGTGTCCTGGAGGCCTGATTGATATACCCCGGCCGGCGCCCCGGTCCGTGCAGGCTGGCCTGGCTGTCGGCATACGGCTGGACCTCGTCGGCCGGCAGCCGGCTGCGTCTCGAGGTGGCCGCCCGCGGCAGCCGGGCCGGCGCTCAGGTCAGGCCGTGCTTCTCGAGAGTCCGCTGGAGGCGTTTCAGACACCGGCCCCTGATGAAGCCGATCGACCCGATGGCCAGTCCGAGCTGCTGGGCCACCTCTCGATAGCGCAGCGGAGGTTGGCTGTAGAACAGCAATTGGATGAGCTCGCGGCAGCGTTCGGGCAGGGTGTAGATCGCTTCACGAACCAGCTGGTCGCGTTCCAAGTCGTCGAGGGGAATCGGGTCGACGGCGAGGCGGTGATCGGATTCCAGACTGGCGATCTCGGTTCTGCTGAGCATTTCTCGATGGTGTTTGCGGCGCCAGTGGTAGCACTTGTGGCGGGTGACCGAAATGAGCCACGAACGCAGGGAGTCCCGCTTGCGCAGGCTGCCGAGCTCCTTGTACACGTCGACCCAGACCGTCTGGAACAGATCGGCGGCCTCGTCGGGTGACGCGCCGTGCCGGATGGCGATCGAGTAGACCAGGCTCTTGTACTTCTCGACCAGAAGGCTCCAGGCGCGCTCGTCGCCGCGTAGACAGGCGCCGACCAGCCGCTGGTCGGTCCAGCTGATGCTGGGGCTGCTCGTTGGCGCGCCGCTGTCGCCGAGGCCGGAAGGCGCGTTCATCCCGGTGGCTCCCGCCAGTAGAGCTCGTCCACGTTCCACAGCGTGTTGGGTGGCAGAATCGCCGGTTCGAAGTTGCCGAGCGACCGCTTGGCGCCAACCAGGACGTGCGGGCTGACCAGGAAGGTGAGGGGCGCGTTGTCGGCCATGATTACCTGGACCCGATCGAACAACCGCTTCCTGTCGGCGCGATCCATCACCGAGATCTGACGACGCATCAGCCGATCGATCTCGGCCTCCCAGGGGGTGGCCGGCTCGGACTCGCCCAGGCGCCAGAGGTGCAGGCCGCCGCTGGACAGCAGGGTGTTGATCTGCGGGTTGGGGTCGGCGTCACCGCCGCCGAGCTCCATCAGACAGGCATCGTAGTCCCGGCTGCCCAGCAGACGTTGCACGACCGCTCGGTGCTCCAGCGGCACCACGGAGACCTTCATGCCCAGCTGACGCAGGTCTTCCTGGACCAGTGTGGCCGCCTGTACGCGCTGTCTGTTGCTGGAGGCGGTGATGATCGAGAACTCGACCGGCTGTCCCGAGGGATCGAGCAGCAGATCGTCCGACTGCCAGCTGAAGCCGGCGCCGGCGAGCAGCTGCCGTGCCGCTTCCAGTGACCGGTCGGGGCGCGGCACCTGATCGTTGAACCAGTACTGATAACCCGGGCTGACATGCGACCAGAGCGGCGTAGCGCGATTGCGATAGGCCAGTCGCACGACCGCGCCGCGGTCGACGGCTGCCGAGACGGCCTGGCGGAAAGCGAGCTGCCGAAACCAGGCCTGCCGGCGCCGCAGGCCGGCCGGCGGCTCGCCGGTGCCGCGGTTCTGGTTGAAGACCAGGAAGACGTACGTCAGCCCGGCTCCCAGATCGCGGACCTCGTAGGGAGCCGCGTCGCCGCCGCGCTTCAGCTCGGCGAAGTTGCTCGGGCTGATGCGCTCGATGACGTCGGTCTCGCCGGCCTTGAAGCGGATCACCTGAGCGTCTTCGCTGGCCACGAAGAGCAGCACCAGCTCGTCGAGGTACGGCAGCCGGACGCCCAGCGCATCCACCTTCCAGTAGTTGGGGTTGCGCTCCAGCACCAGCCGCTCGCCCGAACGGTACTCATGCAGGCGGAACGGTCCGAGCCCGGCGATCTCGTCGGGCGGCGTGGCCGGTCCCCAGACCTCCGCCAGTCGGCCCTGCGCGTAGGGCTCCGCGAGCCGGTGCTGGGGCAGGATCGCCAGGCTGTCGAAGAAGCGCAGGCCGGCTGCGGCGGGCTCGGCGAACTGGAATTCGACGGTGTGCGAGTCGATCTTTCGCGGCGCTATCGGCTGGCCGCCGACGAACAGTAGATCGCGGCCGGGGTAGGCGAGCTCCTCGTCGAGATAGACCTGGAAGCTGAAGATGACGT
The DNA here is from genome assembly GCA_945787525.1 of Thermoanaerobaculia bacterium. Classification (GTDB taxonomy): domain Bacteria; phylum Acidobacteriota; class Thermoanaerobaculia; order Multivoradales; family JAHEKO01; genus CALZJC01. Next base: position 3,037 of record CALZJC010000286.1, read on the forward strand.
CATCGGCGTCGAACGGCTCGCCGTCGGAGAACAGCACGTCGCGACGCAGCGTAAGCCGGTAGTTGAGACCGTCGTCGGTGACCGACCACGAGCTGGCCAGGGCCGGCTCGACTTCCTGCGTCGAGCGGTTGATGTGCAGCAGGTCGCCCATCAGGCGGTCGACCACCAACTGCGAAGGCCGGTCGACGGCGGTGAACGGGTTCAGCGTCGAGGGCTCGCCGCGCAGTGCCGCGACGAGTCGTCCGCCGGATCGGGGGGCCGCGTCGGGCACGGCGATCGAACGCTCCGGCTGCCGGTCGGAGCAGGCCGCGACCAATCCCCCGGCCACAGCCAGCGCCAGCGTCCACCGAAGTGTTGCGTTGAATCGCGAGCCGCTCCGCATGTTTAACAGTCTTGGTTATGAGCTTTCGATTGTCTACGGATTGTCATGCGTAACAGTGCAGGCAGTCTACTTAACGTCGGCCACCAAGGGAACCGACGAAAGGCGTCAACCCGCGCCTCTCTCCGATCGCCGTTTGCAGCGCCCAGCCCCTGAATCCTCCGCCCTCGGCTCCGGCCGGTCATCCCTCGCGCGCGGCGAGAAAACCCGTCGCGCCCTCGGTCGAAAGCCTTGCATCTTCAGGCGTCTGTGAAGTTCTCGCTACGAAGATCTTCGACGAATGGGTGCAGGTTAGAATCGCGCCGTGAGTCTGGCCGACGATCTCAATCGGAACCTGCGCGATGGATCGCCGGTACTGGCCGCGGCGCTCTCCGAGCTCGGGCGGCGGACGGCGTTTCCGCCCGACATTCCGCACCAGGCCGCCGAGGCGCGCGGCAAGGAGCTGAACGCCACGATCGGCCAGGTCACCGACGGTGCGGGAGCTCCGCTGGCACCGGCGTCGCTGCGCTCCGCTTTTGGCGGCCTGGAGCGGAAGGATACCGACCGGGCGATTCTCTACTCGCCGATCGAGGGCATCGCGGAGCTGCGCCGGCTGTGGTCCGATCGGCTGGGCCGCAGCGCCAGCGCCCCGTTCACTCTGCCGCAGGTGACCGTCGGGTTGACCCATGGCCTGTCGCTGGTGGCGGATCTGTTCGCCGGCCCCGACCGTCCGGTGGCGATCGCGGCGCCCTTTTGGGGCAACTACCGGCAGATCTTCGCCTTGCGGCGCGGCGCGCGCGTGGTGACCGGACCGGCCTACCGCGACGGTCGCTTCAACCCGCGCGCCATCGTCGAGGCGTTGGCCGGCGAGGAGCCCGGGCGGCCGGCGGTGGCGATTCTCAACTTTCCCTCCAACCCCGGCGGCTACAGCCCGACGGCCGAGGAGCGGCGCCAGTTGGTGGCCGGTCTGCTGGAAGAGGCCGATCGCCGGCCGCTGGTCGTCGTCCTGGACGATGCGTATGCCGGGTTGATCTACGAGGAGGGCGTGCCGGCCGGGTCGCTCTTCTGGGAGCTGGCGGACCGTCACCCGAACCTCGCGCCGATCAAGGTCGACGGTGCGACCAAGGAGCTCAGCTTCTTTGGCGGACGGGTCGGATTCCTCACCTTCGCGCTGCCGCCTGACGGTGCGGCGGCGGCGGCCCTCGAGAGCAAGCTGAAGTGTCTCCTGCGGGCGGCCGTGGGGTCGCCCCCCGCCGCCAGCCAGGTGGCGCTGATCGGGGCGCTGCGCGACCGGGCGACGCCGGGCCAGATCGAGGCGATCCGTCAGCGACTGGCGGCACGCTACAGGGCGCTCGCCGACGCTCTGTCCGACGTGGACCGGTACCTCCTCGAGCCGCTGCCGTTCAACTCCGGCTGCTTCGCCCTGATCGCTCTGAAAGAGAACCTGGAGCTGGACTCGAACGACGTGCGGCGCGAGCTCCTGGAGCGGTACGACACCGGATTGATCGCCATCGCTCCGCGCTATCTGCGCATCGCCTTCTGCTCGGTACGGCGGGCGGCGCTGCCGGAGCTGGTCGGTCGGATCGAGAGGGCGGTTCGTGGCATGGCGGGCCGGCCCCTCGGCACCGGCGGGTGAGCACAGGCAGGCAAAGCGTCGAGGGTCGGTGTCAGAACGATCGCCGGCCGGCGCCGTACAAGTGGTCGGATGAACGTGGGCGCGAGTCGAATCATGCAGTTGGGGCTGCG
>CALZJC010000287.1 GCA_945787525.1 Thermoanaerobaculia bacterium
AGATCGCCGCCTGGGTCCAGGGCGCCGAGCTGCCGTCGCTGGACAACCTGTTCAACACCCTGGCGATCAAGAAGTACGACGCCCTGGTGATGCAGATCCGCAAAGCCGAGCTGGTGCCACAGCACTGGCAGGTGATCAGCAGCGTCGAGCCGCCCGACGAGGCGCTGTTCGACACGCTGCCCAGCGTTGCCAAGCTGCGCCGCGGCTATCGCGACGAGGAGCTGGCAGGGCGCCGGCTGGCGCCGCTCAAGGCAGCCTGGGTGGAGCTACGGGGGCTGCAGCCGTCGCTGTGGACCACGCCCGACCTCTTCGCCGCCATGCGCCGCATCATCGACAAGAAGATCGAGATCGACTTTCACGATCTGCTGTCGGCGGTGCGTGACGTCTGGCGCAACCTGGACCTGCCGAGCGGCCGGGAGAATCTCGAGATTCTCTGGGCGTGCCTCGCCTTCGTGCGCGGCAAAACCAAGAAGTAAGGCCCTCGCCCCACAGAGAGGCCGGCCCTAACCGCGATCCACTCTTTTCCTCCTTACCCTGGTTCCGCGTGGCCGCTACAAGCCGCTGGGACTGCTCGCCTCGTTCCGCACTCCCGCGGGTTCCGCGGACCGGCGGTGGGCCCCGCCGACGCCTGAGCTGAGCGGACCGGTTCTGCCCCGATTCTTGGCGGTCGTTTTATCGCTCCACGAGGCGACATCCCAGCGGCTTTCCGCTCCGATGGTGGAAGAGCAGAGACGACACCTGAGGGCATCACCGGAGGCCGGCCGGGAGGCGAGGGGCGCCCGACCCAGGGGAGTATCCGAGCACGCAGCGAAAGCAGCGCGCGCAGGATGGCTCCCCGTCACTCCTGTACTCCTTGCCCTCCTTCCTCTCCGGCAACGACGGACCAGCGATGACAAGAGGGCACCGGGGATGCGGCCGGGTCTACTCGGCCGTCGTCTGGAGCGGCGTTTCCCGACGGGCCGAGAGGATGAGCACCGGCTCGACCGGCACGTCCGACATGCCACGCGCCGTCGTCGTCCGCACCGCGGAGATCGCCCTGACCGTGTCCATGCCCTCGATCACCTTGCCGAAGACGGCATAACCCCAGCCGCGCTGGTCCTTGGCGGTGTGGTTGAGGAAAGCGTTGTCGTTGGTGTTGATGTAGAACTGCGCCGTGGCGCTGTGCGGATCGCCCCGCCGGGCCATGGCGACCGTGCCGACGTCGTTGGTCAGCCCGTTGTCGGCCTCGTTCTGGATCGTCGGGCGCGTCTGCTTCGGCTTCATGTCCGGCGTGAAACCGCCGCCCTGGTTCATGAAATTGGGGATCACCCGGTGGAAGATCGTGCCGTCGTAGAAACCCTCGTCGACATAGGCGAGGAAGTTTTCGACCGTGCCGGGGGCCTTGGCGGGATGCAGCTCGAGCACGATCGTGCCCTTCGAGGTCTCCAGCACCACCCTCGGGTCGACGGCGTCCTCGGCCAGCACACCGGCGGCGACCATGGCAAACAGAAAGAATGCGAAAGCGATCTTCATGAATCCTCCCTCCCCTCGCTGACCTGCCCCGACGTGTCGGATTCCTGCTCGCCGCCCGCCTCTTCCCGGGCGCCACGGCAGCCGTCGCAGGGACAGATCTCGCGTAGATAGTCGAAACGGTAGATGCCGGTGGCATGGCCGTCCGTCCAGGCGAACGAGATGGCGTAGTTGCCCACCGGCGCGATAGATGCCGGCTCGACCGGTGCGGGCGGCGGCTGAAAAACGACCGGCCCCACGGCGTGACCCTGGCAGCCGGCGCACGGGCAGTAGCCCCGCAGATAGTCGTAGTCGAACTCGGCGGTGTGTCCGTCGCTCCAGGTCAGACGCGCCCGGCGCGCCGCCGGCAGACGACGGATCTCGGTCAGATGTGGCTTCTCGGTCACGGGCGCGGATTCTAGCCTGCCGTCGTCACTGCGGCCTAACGGCGCGGGTGGCCGGTCTGCCCGTCTCACCGACGGCGCGGCAGATTCACGGACCCGTTGGCGCTGCCGCAGGACGACTGGTGGGAAGGTCTGGCCAAGGAGGATCCTTGGTGCCACCCGGAGTCCAGGGACCGCAACGCAGGATGCGCCAGGCCGCCTTGGCGCCGCCCACCAGGGCGCCGTGGCGCCGGATCACCGCCTCGCCGTAGTGGCTGCAGGTCGGTTCGAATCGGCAGCGGACTCCGAGTCCATCCACCCGCCCCGACAGCGTCGCCTGGTAGAGATCGATCGCCGCCAGCAGGGCGCGCGCCGAGAGCTGTGCCGCCGGCGGGCGCGCCAGGTCGATCGACAGCAGGACGAAGACCGCCAGCAGCAGCCCGAGGAGGAGCCGCCGTCGCGGCGTGCCGGCGAAGCGGCTCACGATCTTCCGGCGGCTCAGAAGGGCGCCGTCCCAGTGGCCAGCCGGCCCAGCCAGAGAGCCACGAACACGGCCAGCTGCGCCAGCAGCACCAGCCGCAGCGCCCGCGTCGACGGCGCCGCCACCAGGCCGTGCAGCGCAAGCCCCCAGACGCCCCAGCCGACGGCGGCGTCGACCACCACCAGCGGCGCCAGCGGGTGCAGCGTCATCGCCTGCCCCAGGTTGCCCTGGACAAGATGCGCCAGCCCGCGCGTCAGGCCGCAGCCCGGGCAGGGCAGTCCGAGCGCCTGGCGGGTGAGACAGAACGACAGCGACGCGTCGTCGGACGGCGTCCACGCCGCCAGCACGACGAGGCCGGCGGCGCCAGCGCCGCCGACCAGCCAGAACAGGAGGCGCCGCACCTACTGTTCGAACGCGGCGCCGAGGATCGCCATGCCGCCGAAGAGGAAGATCCACAGGATGCCGAAGACCAGCAGGGCCGTGCCGATCATGCCCAGGATCATGCCGGCCTTGGCGGTGCCTTCGTTGACGGCCGCGATGCGGCCCTCGGCGATTCCCTGCAGCTCCTGCTTGCCCATGTACCAGACCACCGGCCCCAGGAGGTTGCAGCACAGAAGGCCGACAATGCCCAGTACCAGGATCAGTGTCGCGTTGCCTTTCGCCCCGCCACCGGTGCCGGTCGTGCCAGCGCCGGTGGCGTCGGTCATCGGTTCGCCCATATCGGTTCCCCTGGCCTCGGATCAGAACTTGTTCGCGAAGTCGCTCAGGCCCGGAATCAGGAAGCGCTCGCCGTTGATGCCCTTGACGATGCAGATGATGTGCACCACGAGCGCGCCGATGGGCAGGAAGAGGGACACCAGAAGGCTGAGGCAACCGAGAACCGGCACCGCCGACAGCGTACCGAGCACAATCCCCAGAATCACCCAGGCCGCGAACAGAACCAGACCGTGCTTGGCGTGCCACTGCACCTCCTGATCCTCCTTCTCCATCAGCAGCGGGATCAGGGCCAGCAGGCCGAGATAGGACAACACGATCATCAGCGTGCGGTTGGACGAATCACCTCCACCGCTGCTCGCCGGCGGGGGCGGCGGTGGGGGCGACGCCTCCGGAGTGGGGGTCTGGGCTTCGTTCTCGCTCATCGCACGCTCCTCTTCTGGGGTGGACGCATCCACTCCACGTCTTGGGGATACTTCGGTTTCGCCATCGAAACGTCTTCGAAAGGCATGTCTATCTTGAAACTGAACCCGCGCCAGTCTACCCGATGCCTGATGTGCTCTCAAGGGCGTCGGCCGTCCCTGCCGACGCGCTATGCACCGGCCGGTCGGTCAACGACCTCGATACCGACTGCGGCCAGCGCCTCGCGCACCTCGGCCTCGCGACGCCACTCGACGCGCACCACGAAACGGGCCGTCTCGCCGTAGCTCTCCGCCTCGATCGCCGCTGCCGGCGGCCGCAAGGTGCGCCGCACGGCGCCGACCCGGTCGAACGGCACCTCGAGCTCGAGCCGCACCGTCGGCCGACGGACTTCGCTTCTGAGCTCGGCAAGCGCCGCCCGCACCGCACCGGAGTAGGCACGAGCCAGCCCTCCCTTGCCCAGCTTGACGCCACCGAACCAGCGTGCCACGCCGGCCACCGCGTCCGACAGGTCGGCGCCGCGCAGCACCTGGAGAACGGGCAGGCCGGCCGTGCCGTGCGGCTCGCCGGCGTCCGAGGAGCGCTCGCGGGCCGGCGAGCCCAGCCGCCAGGCCCAGCAAAGGTGGGTGGCGTCGCGGTACGTCCTGCCCAGCTCGCCGAGGATCGCCGTCGCCTCCGCCTCATCGCTCGCCGGACGCAGCAGCGCGACGAACCGCGAACCCTTCTCGTTCAGTTCGCCCCGCGCCTCACCGATCGGCGCCCGGTAGTCCCGCGCCGCGGTCACTCGCCGTCCAGCACCCGGCGATAGACCTCTCGGTAGGCGGCCAGGGCCTCTGCCTCGCTGAAGGTCTCCACCGCCCAACGGCGCCCGGCGGCACCGAAGCGGCGGCGCCGATCGTCGTCCCGGAGCAGCTCGAGACAGGCCTCGGTCATCGCATCGATGTCGCCAACCGGCAGCAGGTAGCCATTCTCGCCCGAAAGCACCACCTCCGGCAGTCCGCCCACATCGGTGGCGATGACCGGCACCTCACAGGAGAGCGCCTCGAGGGCGGCGAGGCCAAACGACTCGGTCTCCGACGGCAGCAGGAAGAGATCGGCGCCGCTGAGCACATCCTCGACCATCGACAGGTTGCCGAGAAAGGTGATCTGGTCGCAGGTGTCGCAATCGTGGCACCGCCTCTCGACCTTGCCCCGGTCCGGTCCGTCGCCCACCAGCAGCAGGCGGGCCGGCATCTCGCGGCGCAGGCGCTCGAAGATCTCCACCACATCGAGGACCCGCTTGACCGGCCGGTAGTTTGAGATGTGCACCAGGATCTTCTCGCCCGGCTTCGCCCAGCGGCGCGCCCCGGGGCCGCCACGGGCTCGCTCGTAGCGCTCGGGCACGATGAAGTTGGGCACCACGTCGATTCGATTGCTCACCCCGAGTGTCTCCAGGGTGGCGTGGCGCAGCCACTTGGACACTGCGGTGACGGCGTCGCTCTGGTCGATCCCCCAGCGGGTGGTCTCGAGGTAGTTCGGGTCGTTGCCGACCAGCGTGATGTCGGTGCCGTGCAGCGTGGTCACCACCTTGAGCTCCTGAGGCTCCAAGATCTCCCGCGCCAGCACCGCCGAGACCGCGTTGGGCACCGCGTAGTGCACGTGGATCAGGTCCAGCTGCTGATGCCGCGCCACCTCGACGATCTGGGTGGCCAGGGCCAGGGAGTAGGGCGGGTACTCGAAGAGCGGATAGCGCGGCACCTGGACCTCGTGGTAGGTCAGACGCGGGTCCACCAGCTCAAGCCGAAAGGGCAGGGCGTAGCTGATGACGTGCACCTCGTCGCCCTCACGCGCCAGCGCCATCGCCAACTCGGTAGCCACCACCCCCGACCCGCCCTGGGTGGGGTAGCAGTTGATGCCGATCCTCAGCGCACACCTCCGGGCAGCAGGGCCAGCGGGTCGCGCACCGGCAGCGGCAGACGACTGGCGAACGGCTCGCCGTAGGCGGCGCCGACGAGCAGTCCGAAGTGCCGCGCCCGCCCCTCGACGGCCAGGCGGAACTCGGGTGAAGCCACCTTGGTGGCCGGCTCTCGGCGATCGACGCCGAGCTGGTGGAGCTGGCTTTCGTAGGCGTCCAGCGCTTTGACCTTGGCCTCCCAGGCCTCGCTGACGTCGACCACCAAATCGGGCTCGAACGAGTCGTGACCCATATAGCTCCACAGTGCCGCCGGCCGGTGCGGCACGCCCTCGCCGCGGCTGGCAAGGCCGGCATAGAAGCACGCGGCTTCAACCAGCCGGCAGGCCCGGCCGTGGTCGGGATGGCGGTCGACGGCCGGCGGGCCGAGGACCA
>CALZJC010000288.1:0-1246 GCA_945787525.1 Thermoanaerobaculia bacterium
AACTGGCCGAGCGCATGCTGGCCGAGCTGCATCGCCGGCTGCCGCAGGTGCGCGATGCGATCGACCATCTCGAGGTCTCGACGCCGCTGTCGACCCGCCACTTCGCCAACTACGAGCGCGGCGAGATCTACGGCCTGGCCCACTCGCCCGAGCGGTTCGAGGCGCGCTGGCTGCGCCCACGCACGCCGATCCGAGGCCTCTGGCTGACCGGCCAGGACGTCGCCACCTGCGGCGTCGCCGGCGCCATGGCGGCCGGATATCTCACCGCCTCCGCTATGCTCGGCCGCAACCTGCTCAAGGCCGCCGGTCGTAGGTAGACCGGGCGCCGCCGGCGACCGTGGCAGGTCCAGGCCCGGACCTGCCCGGACCTCGCGCCGGCCGCGACGTGAAAGGCCAGGGGGACGCGTGGATCCGAGCATCGAGAAGACCGCTTCGAGTCGCTGGCGCATGCTTGCGCTGCTGGCCGGCGCCGAGATCCTGGGCATGTCGGCCTGGTTCTCGGCCAGCGCTATCTCTTCGCGGCTGCGCGAGCTCTGGTCGCTGGAGCTGGGCGAGGTCGGCTGGCTGGTGGGGGTGGTGCAGATCGGTTTCGTCCTCGGCACGGCGCTGGCGGCGATGCTCAATCTGGCCGATGTGCTGCCGGCGCGGCGCTACTTCGGTTTCTGCGCGCTGGCCACGGCCGGGGTCAACGCCGGGCTGGTGCTGGCGCCGGGGTACCGGACCGCTCTGGCTCTGCGCCTGCTGACCGGGGTCTTTCTCGCCGGGGTCTACCCGCCGGCGATGAAGATGATCGCCACCTGGTTCCGCAGTGCCCGTGGTCTGGCCATCGGCACGGTGGTGGGGGCGCTGACGGTGGGCAAGGCGACGCCGTATCTGCTCAAGGCGATCGATCCGGGGGATCACCGGTTGGTGATCCTGGCCACTTCGTTGGGCGCCGTGGTGGCCGGCTTCCTGGTGCTGGCGGCCTACCGCGACGGCCCCTACGCGTTCGAGCGCCGGCCGTTCTCCTGGGGTCTGGCGGGCACGGTGCTGGCGCATCGGCCGACCCGGCTGGCGACCTTCGGCTATCTCGGCCATATGTGGGAGCTGTACGCCATGTGGACCTGGGTGCCGGTCTACCTGGCGGCGAGCCTGCGGGCCTCGGGCTCGGCCGAAGGGTCACCGAGCGCCGACCTCCTGGCCTTCGGCGCCATCGCCGCCGGTGGGCTGGGCTGTGTCTGGGGCGGCTGGCAGGCGGACCGGAGTG
>CALZJC010000288.1:1251-6346 GCA_945787525.1 Thermoanaerobaculia bacterium
GGACCGGAGTGGCCGCGAACGGGTGGTGAACCTGTCCATGGCGATGAGCGGCGCCGCCTGTCTCGGCGTCGGCCTCTTCTTCGGCGCCGAGCCGTGGCTGCTGGCGCTGGTGACTTGGCTCTGGGGCTTCTTCGTGGTCGCCGACTCGGCCCAGTTCTCGACCCTGGTGACCGAGCTGGCGCCGCGTCACGCCGTCGGCACGGCGCTGACGCTGCAGACCTCGATGGGGTTCCTGCTGACCCTGGCAACGATCCAGCTGGTTCCGCGGCTGGCCGAGGCCGGCGGCTGGCGGTGGGCGTTCGTGGTGCTCGGCCTCGGCCCCGTCTTCGGTATCGCCGCCATCCAGCGGCTGGCGCGGGCGCGTCGAGACCGCCCGCCGGCCGGCTAACGCACCCACTGGCCGAAGCGGTACAGTCCCGGGGCGAGCTATCGAGCATGAGCCAAACCGATCGCCAGGTCCGCTGGGGAGTCCTCAGCACCGCCCGCATCGCCGCCAAGGTCTGCCGGGCGATGCACCGCGCCGCTGGAGCTGAGGTTGTCGCGGTGGCCAGCCGCGATGTCGCCCGAGCGAGGCGCTGGGCCGACGAGCACGGCGTCGGGCGCAGCTACGGATCGTACGGGCAGTTGCTGGACGACGGAGAGCTCGACGCGATCTACATCGCGTTGCCGCCGGCGATGCACGCCGAGTGGACGATCCGCGCCGCCGAGGCGGGCAAGCACGTGCTGTGCGAGAAGCCGCTGGCGGCGAACCTGGGCGAGGCCGAGCAGATGGCGGCGGCCTGCCGCCGCCACGGCGTCCAGCTGATGGACGGCGTCATGTGGCAGCACCATGCCCGCACCGCGACAATGCGGGGCCACATCGAGCGCGGCGAGCTGGGCCGGCTGCGCCGGGTGACTTCGGCCTTCACCTTCAGCTGGGACCCGCTGCCGGAGGGCGACATCCGTCTGCAGCGCGAGCTGGCGGGCGGCTCGCTGGGCGATCTCGGCTGGTACTGCGTCGGCGCCAGCCTCTGGGCGTTCGGCGACCTGCCGACGCGGGTCTGGGCCACCGCGCGCTACCACCGGGAGGTCGAGGTCAACCTCTCCGGCTTCCTCTGGTTCGAGGGCGACCGGGTGGCCTCGTTCGACTGCGGCTTCGACACCCTGCTGCGCAAGTGGTTCGAGATCGCCGGCACCGAGGGCTCGCTGGTCTGCGACGACTTCACCGCCGCGCGCGACGAAGGCAAGCCGCGCTACTGGACGCACGACGCCGCGGGCGACAGCACCGAGCATGTCGTCCCGGACGCCGCCCAGGAGGTGCGCATGATCGAGCGGTTCTCGGCGATCGTCCGCGACGGCGCGATCGACGATAGCTGGCCGACCGAATCACTACGCGTCCAGCGGGTCTGCGACGCGCTCGGCGAATCGGCGCGCCGTCGAGTGCCGGTGGAGCTCTAGCCTGCCCTTCTCACCGATCGCAGAGAAGGGCAGGCTAGCGGCTCTGCCGTCGGCTAGCCCTGCTGCTGCTGCTTCTGGATTCTCGCCCAGGTGTCGCGCAGGCCGACGGCGCGGTTGAAGACCAGCCGGTCGCCCGACTTGGTGTCGCGGCAGAAGTAGCCGCGGCGCTCGAACTGGACGATCTCGCCGGGAGCGGCGCGGGCTAGCGCCGGCTCCAGCTTGCAGCCGCCGAGCACCTCGACCGAGTCGGGGTTGATGACGCTGCCGACGCCGGGCTGCTCGTCGGTGAACAGGTGGTCGTAGAGCCGCACCTCGGCGTCCACCGCGTGACGGGCCGAGACCCAGTGGATCGTGCCCCGCACCTTGCGGCCGTCCGGGGCCTGGCCGCCGCGTGTCTCGGGGTCGTGGCTGCAGCGCAGCTCGACCACGTTGCCGTCGTCGTCCTTGACCACCTCGGTGCAGGTGATGAAGTAGCCGTAGCGCAGCCGCACCTCGCGGCCGGGGGCGAGGCGGAAGTACTTGCGGGGCGGCTCCTCGCGGAAGTCCTCGGCCTCGATCCAGAGCTCGCGCGAGAACGGCACCTTGCGGCTTCCGGCGTCGGGGTCCTCGGGGTTGTTGATCGCGTCGAGCTCCTCGTCGTGCTCTTCCGGGAGGTTCTCGATCACCACCTTGAGCGGGTTCAGCACCGCCATCCGCCGCGGGGCGCGCCTGTTGAGGTCCTGGCGCAGGCAGTGCTCGAGGAACGCCACGTCCACCGTGCTGTTGGCTTTGGCGACGCCGATCCGGTCGCAGAAATCGCGGATGGACTCGGGCGTGTAGCCCCGCCGGCGCATGCCCGACAGCGTCGGCATGCGCGGGTCGTCCCAGCCGTCCACCAGCCCCGAGTCCACCAGCTGCTTGAGCTTGCGCTTGCTCATCAGCGTGTGGGTCAGGTTGAGGCGCGCGAACTCGTACTGACGCGAGGGGAAGATCTCGAGCTCTTTGATGAACCAGTCGTAGAGCGGCCGGTGGTCCTCGAACTCGAGGGTGCAGAGCGAATGGGTGATCTGCTCGATGGAGTCCGATTGGCCATGTGTGAAGTCATAGGTCGGGTAGATGCACCAGGCATCGCCGGAGCGCGGGTGGGTGGCGTGCAGGATGCGGTACATCACCGGGTCGCGCATGTTGAGGTTGCCGGCCGCCATGTCGATCTTCGCCCTCAGCACCCGGGCGCCGTCCGGGAACTCGCCGGCGCGCATGCGGCGGAACAGGTCCAGGTTCTCCGCCACCGAACGGCCGCGGTGCGGGCTGTCGCGGCCGGGCTCGGTCAGCGTGCCGCGGTGCTCGCGGATCTCGTCGGCCGACAGGTCGTCGACGTAGGCCTTGCCCTTGCCGATCAGCAGCTCGGCCCACTCGTAGAGCTGCTCGAAGTAGTCGGCGGCGTGCAACTCGCGCTCCTGCCAGTCGAAGCCCAGCCAGCGCACGTCCTGCTTGATGGCGTCGATGTACTCCTGCTCCTCCTTCAGTGGATTGGTGTCGTCGAAGCGCAGGTTGCAGACGCCGCCGTAGTCGGCGGCGATGCCGAAGTCGAGGCAGATCGCCTTGGCGTGGCCGATGTGCAGATAGCCGTTGGGCTCGGGCGGGAAGCGGGTGCGCACCGCGCCGCCGTGCTTGCCCTCGGCGAGGTCGCGCTCGACGATGGTCTTGATGAAGTTGGAGGGGGCGGCGACGGATTTCTGGGTGGCCTCGGACATGGCCCCCGCATTCTAGCCGTCTGGCGGGGAGTGCCTCGGCTAGCCTGCCCTACTCACCGATCGCCGGCCTGGTGGTTGCCGTAATCGGTCTGGAGTAGGACCGACGTCGAGTCCGGCGTTTGACAAAACGGCCGTGCAGCCTGAGCATGGCGGTCTGACGAGATCTGAAGGGGGCGAGCGAATGAAGAGAATCTCGATGCGAACGGCGGGTTGGCTGTGTGTTCTTGCGCCGCTGACGGCGACCCTTGTCAGCGGTCAGCCGATGGAGCCCAAGTACGCGGAGACCCGCGAGCTCATGACCCTGGTCCGGGAAGCAGCCGCTCTGGTCGAGAGCGAAGGCGTCGAGGCCGCCTGCGAGGAGTTCCGGGTCGCGGGCTCGCGCTGGTTTCACGACGACAGCTATGTGTTCGTCCTGGGCATGGATGCCGAGGCCCTCTGCCACCCGGCCCAGCCGAGCCTCGAGGGCCGCAACCTGATGGAGTTGCGCGACCCCAAGGGAAGGCCGATCGCCCGTCTTTTCCTGCGCGAGCTCGAGTCCGCGGACCAGGGCTGGATCCACTACCTCTGGCCGCGACCCGATGAGCGGGTCTTCTACTGGAAGACCTCCCACGTGCGCCGGGCGAAGGAGCCGGGCGGACGGGAGTTGATGGTCGCCAGCGGCCGCTATCAGATGGAGATGGAGCCGTTCTTCGTCGTCGAACAGGTCGAAGACGCCATCCAGTTCATCCGGGAGCGCGGCACCGCCGAGGCCTTCGCCGGCCTGCGGGACAGATCGAGCGGCTTCCTGTTCTACAACGCCTACGTCTTCGTGCTGGACGAGAACGGCACCCTGCTGGTCAACAACGCCTTCCCGGAGAACGAGGGCAAGGACCTGAGCGATCTCGAGGATAGCGACGGCAAGGCGTTCGTGGGTGAGATGCTGGCGGTGCCGGCCGGCGGGTCGGCCTGGGTGGACTACAAATGGCCGCGGCCGGGCGACACCTGGCCGTCGGCCAAGTCGTCGTACGTGCGCAACGTCGAGATCAGCGGGCAGCGGTTTTTCGTCGGCTCCGGGGTCTACTTCGGGCTCGTGCCCAAGGTGCGGGAGATCTCGACAGAGCCCTCAGCGACCGGGTCAGGCCGGCAGGAGCGCTAACGCCCGGTCGATCCGCGCCAGACAGCGCTGGCGGCCGAGGATCTCGAGGATCTCGAACATGCCGAAGCCGACCGGCTTGCCGGTCACCGCCACCCGCAGGGCGTGGATCACCTGGCCCAGCTTGACGTCCTTCTCCTCGACGTACGATCGCAGCAGGGCTTCGAGCTCGGTGGCGGCGAAGCTGTCGGCCGACGCCAGCCGCTCGCGGAAGCCGGTCAGCAGCTCGGCCGCCTCGGGCGGCTTGCGCAGCCGCTTCTCGAACGCCTTCTCGTCGTAGGGCAGTTGGTCGTCGGCGGTGAAGAAGTCGGCGTAGTCGAGCACGTCGCCGGCCGCGGTGATGCGGTCGCCGGCCGCCTCGACGATCGCCGCGACCGTCTCTCGGGCGGCCTCGTCCGGGGGTGATGCGATCAGTCCGGCCTGCTCGAGAAACGGCAGACAGAGCTCCAGGCGGCGCGTCGCCGGCAGCTCTCGCATGTAGCGCTCCTGGAACGCCTCCAGCTTGGCCGGGTCGAAGCCGGCCGGAGAGCTCTGGACTCGCTCGAGGGAGAACTGGGCGATCATCTCCTCGCGGTCGAGGAGCTCCGTCTTGTCATCGAGCGACCAGCCCAGCAGCAGCAGGTAGTTGAGCAGCGCCTCGGGGAGATAGCCGATGGTCTGGTAGAAGTCGACGATCACGGGGTTGAAGGCGTCGTCGTCGGTGTCGTGGTCGATCGCCTCGGCGTTCCGGCGGCCGTGCTCGGCGAGGTGGGCGAAGTCCGGCCTCGCGAGGTACTTGGCGAGCTTGCGCTTG
>CALZJC010000289.1 GCA_945787525.1 Thermoanaerobaculia bacterium
TGTCCAGCACCTTGCCCGGGAAGACGCCGATCTCGGTCCGGGCGCCGCGCTGGAAGAAGCCCAGCTCGCTGGTGCCGCTGATCTCTTCGGTGAAGCGGATGCACCGCGTGCACTGGATGCAGCGGTGCATGTTCAGCACTACGCTGGGCCCCAGCGGGATCCGCTCGCGCCCCGGGTAGGTGCGCTTCTCCTCGTAGCGGAAACGGGAGAACGCCTGGCCGTGCTTGAACGAGTAGTCCTGCAGACCGCACTCACCCGCCTGATCGCAGATCGGGCAGTCCAGCGGGTGGTTGATGAGCAGGAACTCCATCATGCCCCGCTGCGCCTCTTTGACCTCGGGATCGTCGACGACGACCTCCATGCCGTCCTTCATCACCTGGGTGGTGCAGCCCGCCTGCAGCTTGGGCATGCCCTCCACCTTGACCAGGCACATACGGCACTGTCCGACCACCGACAGCCGCGGGTGATAGCAGTAGTGGGGGATCTGCACCCCCACCTTGAGGGCCGCCTCGATCAGATTGGTGCCGCGCTCGACCTCGATCGTGCGGCCGTCGATGGTGACTTCAGGCATCAGCCGGCCTCTCCGGAGAAGTAGCGGCGCACGGGATAGGGGCAGCCGTCGCCGCCGAGGTGGGCTTCGATCTCGTCGGGGAAGCTGCTCGCCAGAGAACGCAGCGGTCCCACCGCGGCATCGGCCAGCGGGCACAGCGCGGTGCCGCTCATGTTGTTCGTCATGCGCAGGATCAGCTCGCGATCCGCCGTGGTGCCCTGGCCGGCCTCGAGCCGCGCCAGGACCATCGCCGCCCAGTTGGTGCCCTCGCGGCAGGGCGTGCATTGGCCGCAGGACTCGTGCTGGAAGAACTTCGCCAGGCGCGAGACCGATCGCACGAGGCAGGTGGTGTCGTCCATGACGATGACCGCCGCCGAGCCCAGCATGCTGCCGACCCCGGCCATCGAGTCGAAGTCCATGGGCACGCCGCGATGCTCGGCGGCCAGGATCGGCGCCGATGCGCCGCCGGGAATGAACGCCTTGAGCTGGCGCCCCTCCAACATGCCGCCGGCGCTGCCGAGCACGTCGTCGAGGGTCGCGCCGATCGGAAACTCGTAGACCCCGGGGCGCGCCACGTGGCCGGAGACGCAGTAGAGCTTGGGGCCGGTGTTGCGCTCGTCGGTGCCGATGGCCCGGAACCAGTCGCCGCCGCGCTCGATGATGTGCGGCACGTTGCAGAGCGTCTCGACGTTGTTGATCACCGTCGGGCAGCCGAAGGCGCCCACCACCGCCGGGAACGGCGGTTTGACCCGCGGCTGGCCCCGCCTGCCCTCGAGCGACTCGAGCATGCCGGTCTCTTCGCCGCAGATGTAGGCGCCGGCTCCGCGATGGATCCGCATGTCGAGCTTGAACCCGGAGCCCAGCATGTTGTCGCCCAGCACCCCGGCCTCGTAGGCATCGCGGATCGCCCGCTCGAGGATGTCGGCCGGCTCGACGTACTCGCCGCGGATGTAGATGTAGCAGGTGTTGGCGCCGACCGCGTAGCAGCAGATGGCGCAGCCTTCGATCAGCTGGTGCGGGTCGTTCTCCATCAGCACCCGGTCTTTGAAGGTGCCGGGCTCGGACTCGTCGGCGTTGCATACCAGGTACTTGGGCTTGTCGGTCCTGGGGATGAAGCCCCACTTGAGGCCGGCCGGGAAGCCGGCGCCGCCGCGGCCGCGCAGGCCCGACGTCTTGACCTCCTCGGTCACCTCGCCAGGCTCCATCCCGACCGCCTTGGCCAGGGCGGCGTAGCCGCCGGCCGCGCGATAGCCGGCAACGGTCAGCACCTCCGGCTTGCCGACGTTGCGCGTCAGGATGGGCTCGTACGCCATCAGTCCAGCTCCTCGACGATGCGCCGCGCCGAATCCGGGGTCAGCGGCCCGTGGTACTCGCCGTCGACCATCATCATCGGTGCCTGCTCGCAGGCGCCCAGGCACTCGAAGTGCACGTAGGAGCAGCGGCCGTCCGGGGTCACCTCGTCCTCGTCGACGCCGAGCTCCCGGCGCAGGGTCTCGAGGATCTCGCCGGCGCCGCGCAGGGCGCACGACAGGTTGCTGCACACCCGGATACGATGCCGGCCGACCGGCCGCTGGTGATAGAGGTCGTAGAAGGTGACGACGCCGTAGACCCTCGCCGGCGGCAGCTCGAGCTCTTCGGCCACGGCCAGGATCGCCTCGTCCGGAAGCCAGCCGTCCCAGTGCTCCTGCGCCAGGTGCAGGGCCGGCAGCAGCAGCGCCTCGGTGGTGGGGTAGCCGGGGCGCAGCGCATCGATCGCCGCGCGGACCTCTTCCGGCAACGCCGTGGCTGACTGCGCCATGCCGGGCTCAGCCATCTCCGGTTCCCGCTCCGGCGGGGCGGCGGGGGTCGAGGTCCAGACCGCCCCGGCGCCAGATGTATAACAGTCCCACGAGGATCATCCCGACAAACACCATCATCGCCCAGAAGAGCGGCCAGCCCCCCTCGCGCAGCACCAGCACCCAGGGATAGAGAAAAGCGGCCTCGACGTCGAAGATGACGAAGTCGATCGCCACCAGGAAGAAGAGAACCGAGATCCGCTTGCGCGACCTGTCGAGTAGCGGTTGTCCCGACTCGTAGGGCGACAGCAGGGTGCGGCCCAGCCGACGGCGGCCGAGCAGGCTCGACAGGGCGACGACGGCGCCGCCCATGGCGAGGGCGAATCCCAGAGCTAGGAGCACCGGGTAGTGATCGGCAGGCATCTACGGTATCGACTTTGATGGTCACCGCACCGGCCGACCCGGCCACACCTCGCGGTGCCTTGACCTCGGTTGCGGTGGGCTGCCGCAACCGCTCGTGAAGAATGTCACAAGCTTCGCGGAAGTGACAACCCTTGGAGGTTTTGGCTGCGCAGATGCGGTGGAACGGGGCGCTCGCTGATAGGCTGTCGAAGCGCGATACACGGGCCGGTGCCGCATCGCGCCGGCCACGTGCCGGCGCGCGTCATCAACTCGAGGGTAAGAGGGGTGTGGTGCGAAAGGGGGGACTCGAACCCCCACGGCCTTTTGGGCCACTAGGTCCTGAACCTAGCGCGTCTACCAATTCCGCCACTTTCGCGGGCCACAAAATTCTAGGAGCACTCAGTGAGCAAGTCAATCTCTACGCCCAGGTCGGGCCGGTTGCCGGCCGATGCCGGGCGTTTGAAACTCGAGGAACGGCGATGATCGGCGCCAGCCATCTGCCCGGCGACGAGGCGGTTCTGCGCGCGGCGCTCGTCGAGCGGCTGGAGCGCGCCGGCCGCAAGGGACTGGCCACCGAAGAGCTGGTCGGCCAGCTGTCGGCGGAGTGGCCGGAGGCGGCGGTGCGCCAGGCGATGACGGTCCTGGCCGATGCCGGCGAGGCCGTCGAGTGGAACCGCCGCTGGATGCCCGTCGCCGCCAGTGGCTGGTTGGTGGGGGAGGTGCAGGTGCTCGAGAGCGGCGATGCCGTGGTGGTCACCGCCGGAGCCGAGGTGCCCGCCTGGGCGGTGCGCGCGGCCGATCTCAAGGGCGCCGGGGTGGGCGATGCAGTGCTGCTGCGGCCCCTCAAGAAGAGCGGCCGGCGTGCCGGACGCATGCCCCGGGCGGCGGTCGTTCGCCGCCTCGGCCACAGCCGCCGAACCCTGGTGGGGACCCTGGAGCAGCTGCCCGGCGGCCGCCGCCGGCTGGTGTCGTTCGATCCCCGCTCGCGGCTGGACCCATGGGTCGAGGGCGGCGACGATCTGGCCGAGGACGTCTATGTCGTCGTCGAGCTCGACGAGCGCCGGCCCGGCCTCGAGGCGCAGGCGCGGGTGGTGGAGGTTCTCGGGTCGGCCGCCACGCCCGGCGTCGATGTCGAGGTGGTCTTGCGCCACTACGAGATTCCGGAGGTGTTTCCGGCCGGGCTCGAAGAGTCGGCCGGAGAGCTGCCCAAAAACCCCCGGAAGGCGGATTTCAAGGGCCGCCGCGACCTCCGTCGCACGCTGACGGTGACCATCGACGGCGCCACGGCGCGCGACTTCGACGATGCCATCTCGGTGGAGGAGACCGATGCGGGTGGCTGGCGCCTCGGGGTGCACATCGCCGACGTCGCCCACTATGTGGACGAGGGCGGCGCGCTCGATCTCGAGGCCTACCGTCGGGGCACCAGCGTCTACTTCCCGGATCGCGCCGTGCCCATGCTGCCCGAGCACCTGTCCAACGGGCTCTGCTCTCTGCGTCCCGATGTGCCGCGGTTGACCATGTCGGCGCTCATGACCATCGACGAGCGAGGCAAGGTAGTGCGCCGCCGCTTTGCCGAGTCGGTGATCCGCAGCGGTCGCCGGCTGACCTACGAGGAGGTCACCCGTCTGCTCGAGGAGCCGCGGCCCGGCGACCGGGAGGAGTACGGCGAGGTCCTCGATCTGCTGCGCCGCGCCAAAGCCCTGATGCGTAAGCTGCTCGAGCGGCGCCTGGCGCGCGGCTCCATCGACTTCGACCTGCCCGAGGGTGACGTGATCCTCGACACCGAGGGCTTCACCGTCGGCGTTCGCCCAGGCCAGCGCACCGTCGCCCACCGGATCATCGAAGAGTTCATGATCGCCGCCAACGAGGCGGTGGCAAGGGAGCTCGACGGGGCCGCCGAGCCGGCCCTCTACCGGCTGCACGACCCGCCGTCCAAGGACGCGCTGGAGGAGCTGCGCGACACCCTGGCGCCGCTCGGCCTGCCGCTCAAGGGGGATCTGGCGGCACCCCAGCCCTCGGCGCTCCAGGCGGTGCTGCGCCGGGTCGAGGGACGCCCCGAGGAGCCGTTCGTCTCCAGCCTGGTCCTGCGCTCCATGCAGCGGGCGGTCTACTCGCCGGAGTCGCGGGGCCACTACGCCCTGGCCAGCCGCCACTACACCCACTTCACCTCGCCGATCCGCCGCTATCCCGACCTGGTGGTCCATCGGCGGCTCAAGGCGCGGCTGCGGGGCCGGCCCGTGGAAGAGCCGATGGAAGAGGCTGATCATCCGTCTCCGTTGCACCGGGTCGAGACCGGTGAGCGGCTCGTCGAGGACCAGGACCCGCGGATCGTTCACCAACGCTGCGGCGACCTTGACGCGCTGAC
>CALZJC010000290.1 GCA_945787525.1 Thermoanaerobaculia bacterium
GGGCACACCCCTTTTGGCGCTGTGTGCTCAAAGTGTGCTCATCCACGAAATCACCTCGGCTCTACTGTGACTATGGATCAAGAACTCGAAGTGAGCTAAGCATTTGTAAATAAAACACTTATCTCTTGGTGCCGGAGGGGGGATTCGAACCCCCACGCCCTATGCGGACAACGGATTTTGAGTCCGTCGCGTCTACCGTTCCGCCACTCCGGCTACCGCGTACATCCTAGCCCAGATCGAGCTGCTGGGAGTCGTGCAGGTCGGGACCGAGACGACGCCGGGATCCCCCCGGTCGCGATCTCCCTACTCTCCGGTTTCGCGGTCGCTGACGCGCTTGATCTCGGGAGTGGGGTCGAAAACGACCTTGCCCTCCGACACGACGAAGCCGCCGGTCTGGGTCTGTTGCTCGGCGTCGAGCAGCCTGCCGTCGCGGCACAGTCGCCGGACCGCTCTCATGTCGCCGGTCTCGCGGGCCTTGAGCTGCACCGCCATGACCTCCCGATCGACAAAGGGGGTCGCCAGGAGGGAGTAGGTGTACGCCCCGTCGAAGGTCTCTTCGTCGAGCTTGAAGACCAGCTCGCCCTTCTCGCTGGCGATCTCTTTCCGATAGCCGCAGGGGCCGCTGACGGTCAGCGTGTATCCCCTGGCTTCCTTCGTCGGACGGAACACGAGGGCCTCGCCGACGTTCTCGATCTCGGCGACGGCTCCATTGGCGAGCGAAGCTGCTGGAAGAACGAGCAGCAGAGCGAGCAGCGTTGCTGAAGTCAAAGCGGGGAAGCGATTGCTCATCGATGGCCCTCCTACCGGCACTGAGTTGCTCTGTCGGAAAACTGGTGAACAGCGAGATCGTAGCACGCCCGGGTTGCCCGGCGGGCAGGGAAGCGCTCTGGGGCCCTGGGCCAGCGAGCGGAGCCGAAAAGGCGCCATAATTATGGCGGAACCTGGCTGCCGAAACGGCAGGCGGCGCCCAAACCCTTGACAAAACGGCCCTTTTCAGCTATCGTGCTCTGTAGGATGCCGCCCCCGGAAAGACCCTCTTTTCGCGGCATACGAACCGGCAACAACCTAGGAGGCTGCCCTCGGTGATGTTCAAAATAGGTCAGAAAGTGGTGTATCCCAACCACGGGGTAGGGATGGTGGAGAAGATAGAGCCCGGCAGCATCGACGGGGTGGAGCAGACGTACTTCCACCTGCGCCTGCTGTCCAACAATTCCAAGGTGATGGTTCCAAAGGCCAACCTGGACCTGGTCGGCCTGCGGCCGCTGGGCGCTGCCGGCGAGATCCGGCAGCTGTTCGACATGCTCAAGGACGGGCAGATCGACACCTACAAGGACTGGAAGGGCCGCTACAAGCAGAACCTCGACAAGATGAAGACCGGCGAGCTCGCCGAAGTCGCCCGGGTGCTCAAGAACCTGCGCCTGGTGAGCCAGAAGAAGAGCCTGTCGTTCCGCGAGAAGAAGATGTACGAGCGGGCCCGCTACTTCATCGTCAGCGAAGTGGCCCACGTCAAGAACATCACCGAGGAGGAGGCCGAGAAGAAGGTCGACCGCTTCCTCGAGTCCAGCATCGAGAAGCGGACCGAGATGCTGGAAGCGGCAAACTAGCAGCCCACCCGCTGAGTAATCGACGGCCGCCTGAGCTCGGGCGGCCGTTTTTTCAATGCCCGACAGGGCCGCCAGCTCGACATCGGAACCCGCCGCCGGCGCCATGCCGACGTTCGTCGAGGTCGCGGTGCCTCTGCCGCTGCCGGAGCCGTTGGTGTACGAAGTGCCAGCAGCTTTCGCCACCAGCGCGCTACCGGGCGTCCGGGCGCGGGTGCCGGTGGGCCGGCGCCAGGTTGTGGGGGTGATTGTCGGCCGCCGCGCCAAGCCGCCTGCCGGCGTGCAGCTACGGCCGCTCACCGCGGTGCTGGACCGCGAGCCGCCGCTGTCGGCCGAGCTGCTGGAGCTCGCCGCCTTCGCCGCCGACTACTATCTGGAGGCGCCGGGCGAGGTACTGCGATCCATGCTGCCCGCCGACCTGCCGCCCTGGGGCGACCGCAAGGTCTGGCTTACCGACTCCGGGGCGCTGGCTCGCCCGCGTGACGACGGCGAGGCGGCGGTGGTCGAGGCGCTGCGCGGTGGCGAGCGCCGGCGGCTGAGCGAGCTCGAAGCGCTCCTCGAGCTGCCCGATCTGGCGCGAGTCATCGAGGCGCTGCAGCGAGACGGGCGGGTGGCCAGCTCCGAGGCCCGCCGTCGCGGCAGCCGCTACGTCACCGCCGTCGAGCTGGCGCGGGGAGAGAAGTCCGAGCTGTTGGAGCGCTGCGGGCGCTCGCGCCCGGGGCGCGAGGCGGTCGAATGGCTGGCCGAGCTGGGCCGTCCGGCGACGATCGCCGAGCTCACCGGCGCGGTCGGCTGCGGCGATGGGGTGGTGCGGCGGCTGGCGCGTCTCGGCGTCCTGCGGCGGTTCACCCAGCTCGAGCGGATGTCCCTCGAGCACCACCGCGTGGAGGCCTCCGGCAAGCCGCCGATCCGCCTCCGCCCCGACCAGGGCCAGGCCGCGGCGGCTCTGGTCGGCGCGATCGCCGCAGGCGGATACCGCGCCTTCCTGCTCGACGGCATGACCGGCTCGGGCAAGACCGAGGTCTACCTGCGCGGCGCCCGCGCGGCCTTGGAGGCCGGCCGTGGAGCCCTGCTGCTGGTGCCGGAGATCGCCCTGGTGCCGGCGCTGGCCGGCGCCATCCGGGAGCGCTTCGGGCGCCAGCTGGCTCTGCTGCATTCGAGTCTGGGCCGGGCGGAGCGGCACCAGGAGTGGGAGCGCATCCGCCAGGGCGAGGCCCGGCTGGTGCTCGGACCGCGCTCGGCGATCTTCGCGCCACTGCGGGACGTCGGTCTGATCGTGGTCGACGAGGAGCAGGACGGCTCCTACAAGCAGGGCGAGCGGCCGCGCTACAACGGCCGCGATCTGGCCCTGGTTCGCGCCCGCGCCGCCGGGGCGACGGCGCTCGTGGTGTCGGCGACTCCGAGCCTGGAGACGCGGCGCAACGTAGAGCTGGCAAAGCTGACCCGCCTCACGCTGACGGCGCGCGTCGGCCGCGGTCTGCCGGAGGGCATCCTGGTGGACATGCGGGACGAAGGCCCGAAACGGCCCGGCGAGGTGCGTTTCTCGGAACGCTTGCGGGAAGAGCTGGCCCGGACGCTGGAGGCTGGCGACCAGGCGATTCTGCTGCGCAACCGCCGCGGCTTCGCGCCGGTGCTCCTCTGCCGGTCGTGCGGCGAGGACATGCGGTGCGACGACTGCGGTCTGCCACGCACGCTCCACAAACGCGGTCACCGGTTGCAGTGTCACTACTGCGGCTCGCACCGGCCGGTTCCCGAGCGCTGCCCCGAGTGCGGCGAGAGCGCCCTCGAGCCGATCGGCGCCGGCACCGAGAGGGTGGAGGAGCGCTTCGCCGAGCTGTTCCCGGGGGTCGCCGTCGATCTGCTCGACCGCGACACGCTGCGTCAACCCGGCGGCGTGGCGCCGGTCCTCGAGCGCTTCGCGGCGGGGGCGAGCCAAGTGCTCATCGGCACCCAGATGGTCTCCAAGGGGCATCATTTCCCGGGCGTGGCGCTGGCCGCGATGCTGCTCGCCGACACCTATCTGGGCTTCCCCGACTTCCGCGCCGTGGAGCGTACCTACACGCTGCTGACCCAGCTCGCGGGGCGCGCCGGGCGCGGCGACCGGCCGGGCAAGGTGGTGATCCAGAGCTACCACCCCGACCATTACGCGATCCAGGCGGCGCTGACCAATGACGACGCGGCCTTCGCCGAGGCCGAGATGCGGTTCCGCCGGATCTTCCACTATCCGCCCTACACACGCATGATCCAGCTGCTGCTGCGCGATACCGACCGCGAACGGGGCGAGGCGAGCCTGCGCGACATCGCCGGCCGCCTGCGGGCCCATCCGTTGGCCGACGGCATGCGGATCCTGGGCCCGGCGCCGGCGCCGTTCGAGCGTCTGCGGGGGCGCTGGCGGTTCCAGCTGCTGCTGCGGGGACCCTCCGGCAGCCGCCTGCGGGCGCTGGTCCGCGATATCGTCCCCCAGCCCACGCCGTCCGAGCTGATGATCGACGTGGATCCGTACGACCTCCTCTAGGGAAGGGCAGGCTCGCCTGCGGCCCGAAACCCGCCGGCTGGCAAGCGGACCCCGTCTTTGCTACGGTGCCGCTGCGGATGATTGCTTCAGAGGCCCCTTTTGACGCGCCGCTGGCCGAGCTGCGGCGGCGGATCGAAGAGCTCGAGGGATATCCCCCCGGCAGCGGGCGACAGCGAGAGATCGAGAAGCTCCGCAAAGAGCTGGCGAAGTCGACCAAAGAGGTCTACGGCAAGCTCGATCGCTGGCAGACGACCCTGGTCGCCCGCCACTCCGACCGGCCGCACACGCTGGACTACGTGCGCCATCTGATGGACGACTGGGTGGAGCTGCACGGCGATCGCACTTTCGCGGACGACCCGGCGGTGGTAGCCGGCCTGGCCACGTTCGGCGGCCGTTCGGTGGCGGTCATCGGGCACCAGAAAGGCCGCAGCACCAAGGAGCGCATCCGCCGTAACTTCTGTCAGCCGTGCCCCGTGGGATAGTGCGCCGAGGAGCGCGGGCAGGCTGAGGCGATCGCCCGCAACCTGATCGAGATGGCGGGGCTCGAGGTGCCGATCCTGGTCACGGTGACCGGCGAGGGAGGCAGCGGCGGCGCTCTGGCCCTGGGAATCGGCAACCGTGTCCTGATGCTGCAGTACGCCATCTACTCGGTGATCTCGCCCGAGGGCTGCGCCGCGATCCTCTGGAAGGACCAGGCGAAGAAACAGGAGGCGGCCGAGGCGATGAAGATCTCGGCGCCGGACCTGCTGGAGCTGGGCATCGTCGACGAGGTGATCCCGGAGCCTGCCGGCGCCGCCCACGCCAGCCCGGAAGAGGCCTGTCGCGCGGTGGGCGAGAGGATCGAAGCGCATCTCGCCGAGCTCGAGAGGATGGACCCCGCCGAGCTCGTGGCGGACCGGGCGCGACGCTTCAGGGCCCTGGGCCGCTTTCTCGAGGGCTAGCAGGCCAGCCGATGCAATCCCTGTGGGAGCTGGCGCCGGTGCCGCCGGCGGCGGCCGATCTCGAAGCGGCCGGCTTGCCGGGCTGGAAGGCCGCCTGCCTGGCCCGTCGCGGTGTCGCCGATGCCGAGCAGGCGGCGGCGTTCCTGGCGCCGAGCGCCGACCAGCTGTCCGCGGCCGAGGCGCTGCCGGGCGTCGCCGAAGCCGCGACCCGGCTGGCGGCCGCCTGCGAGGCCGCCGACACGGTGGCCATCGTCGGCGACTACGACGTCGACGGGGTCAGCGCCACGGCCCAGCTGACGGCGGTGCTGGAAGTCTGCGGCGCCAAGGTCCTGACCATCCTGCCGCACCGCATGCGCGAGGGCTACGGCTTCCACGCGGAACACGTCGAGCGCGCCAGGCAGAGCGGCTGCACGGTCCTGGTGACGGCGGATTGCGGCAGCAGCGCCACCGAGCCGGCGGCCGCGGCCCTGGCGGCGGGCCTCGATCTGTTCGTCGCCGACCCCCCCCAGACGACGGTCGAGCTGCCCGCCGGCGTCATCGCGGGGAACCCCCAGCGCGCCGCCGGGCCGCCGGGCAGCGAGGGGCTGTGCGCCGCCGGCGTCGCCTTCAAGCTGGCCGAGGCCGTCGCCGCCCGCCGCGGCCGTCAGATCTCTCGCGAAGCCCTGCTGCGGGTCGCCTGTCTGGGCACGGTGGCCGACATGGTGCCGCTGCGCGGCGAGAACCGGGTGATCGCCGCCATCGGCCTGGCGGCGCTGCCACAGACCCCGTCGCCCGGTCTGCGGGCCCTGATGGCTCGCTCCCGGGTGCGGCTGCCGCTGCGCTCGGCGGACATCGGTTTTCGCATCGGGCCGCGCCTCAACGCCGCGGGGCGGATGGGCGACGCCGATCCGGCGCTCGAGCTGCTGCTGACCCGCGATCCGCAGCGCGCCGAGGAGCTGGCCGACGAGCTCGAGGAGCGCAACAGTGCGCGGCGCGAGGCCCAGACGCTGGTGGAGGAGGAGGCTCGCCAGCGTTTCACCGGACGATCCGAGCTGCCGCCGATCCTGGTCGCCTGGGCGGCAGGATGGCATCGCGGCGTGGTGGGCATTGCCGCCGGCCGTCTGGCACGCGAGTTTCATCGCCCGACGATTCTGCTGAGCCTCGAAGAAGACTCGGCGAGCGGCTCGGGGCGCAGCATCCCGGGTATCGGTCTGTTCGATTTCCTGCGTCCCTGGGCGGACCGGCTGCGGCGCTTCGGCGGCCACGCCCAGGCGATCGGTCTGACCGCCGGCAGCGACCAGCTCGAGACCCTGCGGTCGGAGTGGGAACGGGAGGCCGGGAACTGGTCCGCCGAAGAGCTTCGCCGGCGCTCCGAGTACGAGTTGGAGCTCACCCCGGCCGAGCTGACCATCGAGCTGGCGCGGGAGCTGGACAGCCTCGGTCCGTTCGGTGTCGGCAACCCGGCGCCGCTGGCTCACCTGGGGCCGTTGCGGCTCTGCGCGCCGCCGCGGCGTTTCGGCCAGGGCCACCTGGATCTGCGAGCCGTCACCCCCGACGGCGGCGAGGCGTCTCTTCTCGGCTGGTCGTGGCAGGACCGCGAGGAGGTCTTCGAGGAGCCGTTCGAGGTCCTCGGCGTGCCGATCTGGGATCGCTACCGCGATCGTCCCGCTCTGCGGCTCGCCGACGCGCGGCGGATCCCGCGGCCCGGGACCGGGGCGTAGAATCCGGCCATGGCCAGGGCCCCGGGGCATCGACCGCTGATCCTGCTGCGGTGGATTCTGCTCGGTCTCCTGCTGGTGGCCGCAGCCGCCGTGCTGCGTATCTACCTCGGCCGCGACACCGAGCCGTCCACGCCGCGCCTGGTGGCCGACGATCCGCAGAGTCCGGTGGACAGCACCAACGTGGTTCTGTCCGCCGAGGGCTTCGAGTACGAGGTCATCGACGAGGGCGTGACGCTGTTCTTCATCCGCTCGGACCGGATGGTCTCGGACCGCCAGGATCGCTTCGTGCTGGAGGGCGTCGAGCTGCGGATGGAGGAGGAGAGCGGCGATCTCTACACGGTCTCCAGCGACCGGGCGGTCTACAACCTCGACAGCCGTAACGCCGTGCTGGAGGGATCGGTGGTGATGACCGGCCCCGATGGGCTGGAGCTGCGGGGGGAGGCGTTCGACCTACGGCGGGGCGGCCGCGTCCTGGAGAGCACCGCGGAGCCGGTGGGCTTCCTGCTGCCCGACGCCTATCGCGGCACTTCCGCCAAGGTGCGGGTCAATCTCGAGCGCAACATTCTGTTCCTGCGCGGCGGCGTCAGGATCGACTCGCCGCCGGGCGCCGAGCCCAAGGTGCGCCTGACCGCTTCCCGGATGCTCTACCACGAGGCGGAGTCGATGCTGCGGGCCGAGGGCGGCGTGGTCTTCACCCGTGGCGACGACCGGCTGAGCAGCGAGCGGTTCAGCGTCAGCTTCGATTCGAGCGACGGCGGGGTCGGCGGCGTGCGTTTCATCCAGGGCAGATGGGGGGTGTCGGGCCGGATCACCCTCGACTCGAGAGGCGACCGGGCGGGCGTGCTGGAGTTCGACGCCGAGACGATGGGCGTCGCCTTCGACGCGGCGGGCGAGCGGGTCCAGAGCGTCATGCTCGAGGGCGGCGACGCCACGGCGACGATGCGACTCGAAGACGGCGCCGGTCTGCGGCAGACGTTGCGCTCGCGGTCGATCTTCACCGCCTTTGCGGATGGCGCGGTCTCGCGTCTGGAGACATCGATGGCGGCGGTTCTCGAAGAGAGCCTGGCGCGACCCGAGGCGCCACCGCTCAGGCGGCTGTGCGGCGATGCGCTGACGGCTCTGGTGGGGCCCGATGGGGGGTTGACCGAGCTGCTGCTCGAGGGCGTCGTGGACTACCAGAACGGCCGGCTGTCGGCCAGCGGCGACCGGCTGCAGGGCGATCCCGACAGCGAGCTGCGCCTCTCCGGAACACCCGCCCGGTTGCTTTCCGGAGACGACGATGTGGAGGCTCCGGAGATCGTATACTCGCGGCGTGGCGGCTCGCTTCTCGCAACCGGTGGCGTCCGCGCCGCGGGACTGGACCGTTCGGGCGTCGAGCTGGCGTCCGGTGATGGTCGGGCGCCGGTGCTGGTGACCGCCGAGCGGGCGACCTGGAGAGAGGAGCCGCCGGAGGTCGCCTTCCTCGGCAAGGTCCGCGCCTGGCAGGGAGAGAGCTTTCTCCTGGCCGATCAGCTGCGGGTGCTGGAGGATGGTGAGCGGTTGGTCGGCGAGGGTTCGGTGAAGACGGTCTGGCGGCGGCGGCCCGAAGACCAGGAGAGGCGCCCGCCGATCGAGGTCAATGCCGGAGAGTTCGTCTATCTGCGCCAGGAGAGACGGCTGACCTTCTCGCGCTCGGTGCGCGCGCACGAGGCCGGACGAACCGTTCGGTGTGATGATCTGGAGATCCTGATGGATGCCGAACGGCGCGTCGAGAGCCTCTTCTGCGAGGGCAACACGGTGGTCGAGGATCCGGTCAACGGGCGCACCGTGCGGGGCAGCGAAGCGCTCTACACGCCGGGCGACCGGCTGGTCCTGATCTCCGGCGCCCCGGTGGTTCTCGAGCAGCGTGACGGCACCGAGATGGAGGGGCGCCGGCTGCGCTACAACCTCGACACCGGAGTGGTCCGCATCTTGAGCGAGCCGCGCACCAGCGGGCCGGAAGCGGTGCTCGCCGATCCCGCGGAGCCGATCGATGGCTGAATCGCCGGCCCCCCTCGCCGCCGGCACGCCGGCCCCCGAGGAGCCCCAACGGCGGCCGGGTCGCGGTCAGCCGCGGCGGCTGGCGACGGACGGGCTGCGCAAGGTCTACGCCGGGCGAGCGGTGGTCGACGACGTCTCCATCGAGGTCCAGCCGAGCGAGATCGTCGGCCTGCTGGGGCCCAACGGCGCCGGTAAGACGACCACCTTCTACATGGTGGTAGGTCTTACCCAGCCCGACGCCGGCGAGGTGTTTCTGGGCAGCGAGGAGATCACCAATCTGCCGATGTATCTGCGGGCGCGCAAGGGCATCAGCTACCTGCCGCAGGAGCCGTCGATCTTTCGCAAGCTGTCGGTCGAGGACAACCTGCGCGCCGTCTTCGAGACGCTCGACCTGCGGCCCAACGAGCAGCAGCTGAGAGCCGACCAGCTGATTCGCCAGTTCGGTCTCGAGGGGGTGCGCAACTCGCCGGGCTACACTCTGTCCGGCGGCGAGCGGCGACGGGTCGAGATCTCGCGCGCGCTGGCCATCGACCCGATCTACGTGCTTCTCGACGAACCCTTCGCCGGCATCGATCCGATCGCGGTGATCGACATCCAGAAGATCGTGCGCCACCTCAAGAAGATGGGCATCGGCGTCCTGATCACCGACCACAACGTGCGCGAGACGCTGAAGATCACCGACCGGGCCTACATCATCAACAACGGTGAGATTCTCCGGTCCGGCGCGCCTGACGAGCTGTCGCAGGATCCCCAGGTGCGCAAGATCTACCTTGGAGAGGACTTCGAGCTCTAGCCCTGCGCGCCGGTTGTCAGACCG
>CALZJC010000291.1 GCA_945787525.1 Thermoanaerobaculia bacterium
TCGAAACCGGGGTGGGTCATGCAGATATCGGCCTGGTCGCCGCCGGCCAGCAGCCACCATCGACGCTGTCGCTCATCGACGTCGACAAAATCGAACTGGAGGACGACCTGGTGGTCCGGAAGCTCTTCTTCGTTGAGACTCCTGCGGATATCCCACATCAACAGTGACGGGTCGAGATCGCCCGGCTCGACTTCGCTGAGAATCCAGCGCCGGCCCCAGACCCCGAGACCCTCGATGATCGGTCGTAGCTCCTCACCGGCCGGGGTCAGGTGATACTCCCTGTTCCGTCGACCGGGCACCTGCCGGCGCTCGACGATTCCGGCGCTCTCCAGCACCTTGAGCCGTTTGGCCAGCAGCGAGCGCGACATCAGCGGCACGCCCCGGCGTAGATCGTTGAAGCGATGGCTGCCGCACAGCAACTCGCGCAGGACCAGCGGCGTCCAGCGCTCGGCGAGCACCTCGGAGGCTTTCGCTACCGGGCAGAACTGTCCGTATCCACTCATCTTCCCCATCGTACTCGGCTCGAGGTCGTTGGTCCATTTCTTGAACCGGTTAGGTCCGAAAGAGATACTGGTTTGTGCGGCTCCTCTCTGACAGGCTGCCCTGCAAGTCAATTAGAAACCTCGTCTCGAAGGAGCAGCTATGACCGCAACGGTTCCCTTTCTCGATCCTGACGGCAACGCCCTGCAGGTCCCGACGGCCGATGTCGAAGAACTGCGCGCCACCCTCGGCAGCGACAGCTACATGCCCGGCGATGCCGACTACGACACCGTGCGAGCGATCTGGAACGCCATGATCGATCGGCGACCCGCCCTCATCTGCCAGTGCCAGGGGTCCAGCGACGTGCAGCGCTGCGTGCTTTTTGCGAAGCGCCACGGGCTTGCCCTGGCGGTCCGCGGTGGTGGCCACAACGTCGGCGGCCGGGCGCTGGTCGAGGGCGGACTCCTGGTCGACCTCTCGACCCTCAAGGACGTCGACGTCGACCTCGAGGCTGACCTTGCCCGAGTGCAGCCCGGCGTGACGCTGGGCGACCTGGATCGCGCGACCGCCCCCCACGGCGTTGTGGTGCCGACCGGTGTCGTGTCTCAGACTGGCGTTGCGGGTCTCACCCTCGGCGGTGGCTTCGGCTGGTTGTCGAAGCGCTGGGGGCTGACCTGCGACCATCTCGTGGCAGCCGAGGTCGTCACCGCAGACGGGGAGATCCTGACCGTTGATGAGGCCAACGAGCCGGAGCTCTTCTGGGCCCTGTGCGGTGGTGGCGGCGGCTTTGCCATCGTCACCGAATTCGTCTTCCGGTTGCGGCACCTCGACCCGGAGGTCACCGCCGGGCTGCTCGTGCACCCGCCCGACGAGTTGGCGGCAGCCATCGACCACTATCGAGCCGTCTCCATGGCAGCGCCGGACACCTTGGGTCTCCTGCTCAAACTCTGCGCCGCGCCGCCCGCACCGTTCGTGCCGAAGGAGATCCACGGCCAGCCGGTGGCGATCAGCATCGCCTGCCACTCTGGGGCCGGGAGCGAGATCGAGGCCGACTTGGCGCCGCTGCGCGCCGGCACGCCCGCGGTGGCTGACGTCATCGAGCCACGGCAGTTTGCCGACTTCCAGGCCATGTTCGACGCCGGCGAGCCTGACGGGCGGCGCAACTACTGGAAGTCCGAGTACGTCAGCGAGCTCGACGACGAGATGCTGGCGGTCCTGGCAGCCAAGACCCGGGAACTGCCCTCGGCCTCAGCCAACATCAAGGTCTTTGCTCTCGGTGGTGAAGTCGCACGGGGAGCCGCTGGCAAGACGGCTGTCGGGCATCGCGACGCGCGCTACATCGTCATCCTTGCCACCTCCTGGGACGATCCAGCAGACGACGCGGTCAACGTTGCCTGGGCCCGCGAGGGCTGGCAGGCGATTCATGCCCGATCGCAGCGCGGTGGCTACGTGAACTTCCTGACCGAAGACATGACGCCGGAGGACGCAGAGCAGTCGCTTGGCGGCGTCGACCTGGGGCGCCTGACTGCGGTCAAGCAGCGCTGGGATCCGGCCGACCTCTTCGGCAGGCTGATCTAGCCTGCCAGCGCCGAGGCGCTGGCGCGTACCCTACTCGCCAGCGCCTTCTTCACCGGTCACCGGTCGCGCTCGGGGCTCGACGCGCGGCTCTTCCAGTGTCGGCTGCGGTTCCAGCACCACTCGACTGAGCACCGCGGCCTCGACCGGAAAACAAACCCGCCCGGCACCGTGAGTCCAGAATAGCTCGCGGCCAGCCGAGGGCTCGCTGCGATATCGGTCCTCGGGACCCTCGTCTTCCCGGTCGAAGGATGCGCAGAGCTCGTAGCTCTTCTCCCCCGTAGGGCGGTACTCGTAGGGCTCCGCGGTCTCCGGATCGCGAATCGACCGGAGGCGTACTCCTCGCTCCCGGCTGAGCTGGTCGAGGTCCGCTGGCAGCTCCTGGTTCTGGGACCAGAAGACGTCGACGGCTCCCGAGATCATCTGCAAATCCACCTCCCGCCGATCGTCGAGCCGTGTCAACCGGGCTCTTCCCGGCGAGCCGGCCAAGAACAGCCCGCCGACGATCGCTGCTCCTACCGTTGCAGCAACCAGGCCCGCAAAGACCCGCACGCCGATGTGCTTGGCGGCCCAGTCACGCCCCGGCTCCACATCTTCCCGCCGCAGGTCCCACAGGTAGAAGCCAAAGACCGAACCGGCGATGCCGCCCACGACCAGGACCTTCAGGAGAAACCGCCCGGTGAGCTCGCCGCCCAGTACGTTGAAGACCAGGGTAATGAGGTCCCCGAGGACAATCCCGGCCGCGACGAAGAGCGTGAGGTACGTGAGCCACTTGCGGACCTTGGAAGTGCGCTTCTCCGGATCCCGTCGAATGGCGCGGTACAGAACCCGCGACAGTACGAGGAAGATCGGAAAGCCGATGATCAACGCCGAGGTCGACCAGCGAACTGCGGCCACATTCAACGCCACGCCGATCATGGCCGGATCCGGGAAGGCACGGTTGATGAACTCGTACAGCAGCGAGCCCAAGCTGATCGCGCTGGTGTAGAGGGTCGAGAACAGCGCCAGGTACAGGAACGCGTCGCGCGCCGACAGATACACCTTGGGGCGTGGAACCGGGATCGAGAACTCGACGTCGGCGAAGGCATCGAGGGCGCTCTCGACCTCGTCTTCCGGCCACCGGGCCTCGAGAAGCTTGGAGCGAATCTCAGGCTTCGGGATTCTCTGGGCCAGCGCTTCTCGAACGAATCGAACCAGCTCGTCGTTCATGATTCTCTCTCCTCGTTCTCGGGGCCGAGTGCTGTCGGACCGACAGGCTGGAAGAGCAAGCGCTGTGCCACTCGGACGAGCCCACCAAGGGGCCAAACGAGTGCCCAGAAAAATTACATAGTCCAGTGGGAACCGAGGGCTCTCCTCTTTGCAGTATGGACCTCCGATGTACACAGGTATACACCGGAGGTACTACCCAGGCACGGGTACCAGCCGAATAGAGAGCTGGCGGACTTCGGTCAGCCCCCTGCCAGGGAGAGCCGGAACGCCGCCATCTCCTCTCGGTTGCGCACCAGCAGGACGTCGTTGACCAGCACCGGGTGGTTCCAGGTCTTGCCTTCAATGGCCGGGAAGCGCGCCACTTCCGTAAACCGGTCGGGGGCCGCCTCGACCAGTGCCAGCTCGCCTTGCTCCGAAACCACGAGCAGCAGGTCCTGGTCGGGCAGCAGGACAAGCTGGCCGTGGCCGTAACGTCCGCCCTTCCACCTGCGCTCGCCGCCCTGCAGGTCGATGCACGCGAGAATGCTGCCGTCAAAGCCGAAGGCATGGCCATCGTGAACGACGAAGTCGTTGAAGTAGGGCTTCATCCGGATCGACGCCCAGCGCTCTTCGGCAGTCCATCCGTCGGGCCCACGCGCGACCCCGATGAGGCGCATGCCGAGGGCGAGCTCACCGACATCACTGACCAACACATCGCCCTCCGGGGTCACCGCCGGCTGCACGATGTGTCCACCCGGCGAGGGATGCTCCCAGAGCAGCGTGCCATCCGCCGGCGCAAAGCTGGTCAGCCCGGCGCTACTCAGCAGCAGGACCTGCGCTACTCCATCGATCGTCACCAGATGTGGCGAGCTGTAGCTCATGCCACCATCCGGTCCGGTCCAGCGCCGATCACCGGTCGCGAGATCATAGGCGGCGAGCGTGCCTTTGGCGGCGGCGATGACGACATCGTCGACCACCAGCGGCGAGCTCGTGAAGCCCCAGTGCGGGGCCTTCTCGCCAGTGTCGGACGCCACGTCGCGAGACCAGACGACGGCGCCGGTGTCGGCGTCGAGCGCGTTCAGGATTCCGGTTGCACCGAATGTGTACACGTGACCGGCGCTGAGCGTCGGCGTCGAGCGCGGACCGGCACCGGCGTGCGAGTCCCAGAACCGTACCGGGTCGCGGTGTTTCCACACCGGCGCACCGGTGGCCAGGCTGTAGCTGGCCACGACCTCGTCGTCACCGCGCTGCTCCTGCGTGTACAGGCGCTCGCCTCCGACCGCAAAGGACGATATACCCGGTCCGATCGGCCGGCGCCACAGCTCGACCGGCGGCGAGGCCGACCAGTCCGACTCGATCCGCACGCCGCGGACGACACCGTCGCGATCGCGTCCGCGAAAGCCGGGCCACTCGGCTGCAGTCCCCCCTGCCCCCGGGAGCGCCGTGGGCTCCTCGCCAGGCTGGGCCAACAGCCGCTCCTCGTGCGTTTCCGTCCACCGCCATGCGTACTCCGCGGCGCCGTCGCCGGTGATCCCATCGATCCGCAAGAGCGTCCAGACCCCGCACGCGAGCAGGATGGCCGCGACCATCGTCACGAACCGAGGCCCGTCAGATAGCCGACGGCCGGCCACGGCCCCAACG
The DNA here is from genome assembly GCA_945787525.1 of Thermoanaerobaculia bacterium. Lineage (GTDB taxonomy): Bacteria > Acidobacteriota > Thermoanaerobaculia > Multivoradales > JAHEKO01 > CALZJC01. The sequence goes on from CALZJC010000291.1 coordinate 4,885, forward strand.
ACGAGAGCGAGGGTCAGCACCGGGATGGCAATGAAAAAGAACATCATGCCCTGACCCGCATCTGCCAGCGATATGTCGATGATGCGCCGCGTCGCGACCAGCCCGGCGATCATCATGACGACCGCACCCAGGCGCTCGACCCAAAGCGCCCGGCTGAAGAACACCCACGGGCCACAGCCGGAGCGGAGTTTGAAGGATGGGTTCGTCAATCCGGGCGATCGTCATCTCAGACTCTCCCTCTGGTCGGTCCTTCTTTGCGGCTGGCTCCAGGCGCGACGCTAAACCCTACGCCTTGAAGGCGACGCGAGTTTCGCTGCCATGGCCTCAGGCAGGTCTTCTGGCGCAGGCGCTTCGGCACTTCTTACCGCAAGCGTCGCGGCGGATAGACTCGGGCCGCAAGGACAGCCTTGGAGGTGCGATAGATGCTCGTAGACCGGCGCAGGTTCCTCTTGACGACTGCCGCCTTGGCGGCCGGTTCCGGCCTCTCGGCTGCATCCGCCTCCACCCCCGGCGGGCGAACCGGCGGGGCCCTGGGCGCCGGAGCTCGCGCCGACTTCCCGGTGGCGGACTCGATGACGTACCTCAACTCGGCCGGCCAACATCCCCTGGGCCTGCCGATGCTTCGGGCCATGGAACGCCACCTGCACTCCGTGACCTACGGCCAGGGTGAAGGCCGAGCGTACTTCAGCCGCCAAGATCAACGAGCACTCAAAGAGGTCTTCGGCGAGCTGATCCACGCCGCCCCCGACGAGGTCGCTTTTGTCCAGAGCACTTCAGACGGCGAGAACATCGTCGTGGCCGGGCTGGATCTCCCGCGGCGGGGCGGCAACGTGGTGGTCGACGATCTTCACTTCACGACGTCGCTATATATGTACAAGACCCTCGAAGCTCGCGGGCTGGAGCTGCGAGTGGTCAAGCACCGCGACGGCCGGATCCCGCTCGAGGCCATGGAGCGAGCGATCGATGGCGATACACGTCTCGTCTCGATGGCCCTGGTCTCGAACATCAACGGCTACATGCATGACGTCCCCGCGATCAGCGCGCTCGCCCATCAGCGCGGCGCCTACCTGTATGCAGACTTCATCCAGGCGGTCGGTGCCCTGCCCGTGGACGTAGAAGCCATGGGAATAGACTTTGCGGCCGCTTCGACCTACAAGTGGCTGATGGCCGAGCGCGGATTCGGCCTGTTCTACGTTCGCCGCGACCTGCAGGGCGATGTTCTGCCGACGACGCGCTGGGGTCACCGCCAAGTGACCGGCTTCGATCGCAACAAGCTGACCTGGGAGCAGATCCCCGGGGCGGCGCGCTACGAAACCGGCAACATCTCCGAGCCGCTGGCCGCAGCTGCGCTGGCCGGCATCCGCTACATTGCGAAGCTGGGGGTCGAGAACATCGTGTCGCATGCCCAGCATCTCGTCGGCCGGCTCCAGGATGAGCTGCCCCGACTCGGCTATGGTTCTCTGACTCCTTCGAATACCGGAACCCCCATCGTTGCGTTCCATACCGGCGACCCAGAGGACACCCGTCGCCGCCTGCATGAAAACAACATCCGGGTCACCGTCGTGGCGCCCGAGCAGCGTATGCGTGTCTCCGTCTCGGTCTTCAACACCGACGAAGATGTCGACCGTCTCGTTGCTGCGCTGTCGTAGGCGGCGCCCTCCCAGGACCCGGAAACGCCATGCCAGGCTGCTACGTGCCACAGATCCTCCGCCGCCTCGACGCGGTCGCGCTCCACCTGCCGGTTCTCCTGCTCCTCCTGGTGCCGGCGCCAGCCGCCTTCGCCCAGCCGAACCTCTACGACTGGTCGGAGTCGCCGCTTTACGATGCCGTGACGCTCGACAGCGACCTGGAGGCGGTGCTCCGGGTCGGCAAGGTCAGGAAGAAGCCCGACTGGCGGGACGCCCGCGGCGCCACGGCCCTGATGTACGCCGCGTCGATCAGCCGCATCGACCTCGTCGAGCAGCTCATGGCGCGCGGCGCGGACGTCGACGCGCGGGACAAGGCCGGCCAGACCGCGTTCCACTATGCCTGCGGATCGATGCTCGGCGCCTCGTTCCCCTCGCCCGACGCCATCCGTTTCCTCGCCCGAGTGGGGGCGGACGTCAACGCGGTCGACAACGAAGGCCTCTCCGGGCTGCACCACACCGTCTCGTCGATCACGACTGCGCCCGAAGGGGTCGAGGCCGCGCTCGACGCAGGGGTCGACACCGAGCTGCTCACCAAGGGTGGCTTCTCGGCGCTCGCTCTGGCGCGGGAGCACGGTCGCCAGGAGCTGGCCGAGCTGATCTCCGCCGCGGGCGGCTCAGCAACCGCCCCGGCGCCCTCCGCCGGGCCCGCCGAAGCGCCGGCCGAGCCCGCCCCGGCCGAGCTCGAGACGCCGCCCCTCGCCGGGCTTGCCCTGCCGCTCGAGCTCTCGATGTGGGTGCCGGAGCTTGCGGACGACGAGGAGGAGTGGGAAGACGAGGGCGCGATCGAGCTACGCGTCCGCCTCAGCGCGATGAGGGCGGCCGCCGAGTCGCCGGAGTGCGCCGCGCGGCGGGCCGACTTCCGCGCCGGCTGGGCTGACGAGGTGGCCCCGGCCGTCCGCATGGCCGGCAACCAGCGCTTCAGCTACTTCGGCGACGGTCTGGAGCAGGGCTGGCACCTGGAGGTCGACGAGACCTGGGACGGCGAAGTGACTCTCAAGAGCTCGCTCGCAGGGGCCGAATCGAGCGACGCGTCCTTGTGCCTCATCGGCGCCGGTACCGGCGAATGGGCCGGTTCCGGCTACACCGGTCTCCACTTCGGCGAGGACGAGACGAGCGATCTCGTCCTGGTGCTCTTCGCCGGCAAGCTCACCCCCGAGGCCCGCACCCGGCTGGAGGGCGAGCTCGGCTACCCGGCGACCGAGCCCGACCCCCGCGGCCTGCTGTTGACGATCAACGAGGCGGGGGGCTTCCCCGCCGTGCTCCGCCAGGGGTCCGGCTAGAGCCGGAAAGTCGGGGCGCAGACCACTATGGGTACGTGATCCACGTGCGTGCCGAGGACATGAGGGCTTCCCGCCAGGCCTCGGCCGTCGCGGTGTCAGCAAAGAACACACCGGCGCGGAACACCGGCTTCACCTCCCCATAGGCACACGATTCCGTGCCGACGAGCCGGCACCACTGGATACTCCCGGAGAGCCTCAGCTGCTTCGAGCCCAGCCCGATCCTGAAGAAGTGGCTTCGACCCACGAACGGTCTCTCCAGCGTCTCGAAAGCCAGTCCGCGGTGGCCGACGTTCAGGACTCGCCCAGACACCGGTTCATCGATGCGGAGATGCTCGGTTCGGTAGCGCGGCTGACGTCGAGGTGAACCCACCGTTTTTTCCTCAGCAGCCCATGTAGCCGCAAACCCCGTACCATTCGCGAACTGCAATAGGTCGATAACAACCTACCTCTGATCGGCTGGTGCCTCTGATCGGGTGTGAGACGTGCAACAGCACAAACAGGTAGGGGCCCCTACCCTGGATTGGACGAGGTTCAGAGCTGCTCGAAGCCGGGAAGGAAGGAGCACCATGACGAACCTGAAACCGCCGAGAGTCTTGGTTGCTGTCGCCTGGGCGGCTATCGCGGGCCTCATCCTGGGTTGCAGCCTGGTCCGACAGGAGCGCGAGCCCTACACCACCGAGCGCGACAAGACCCGCAAGGGTGCCTCCATCGGGGCTGCTGCCGGCGCCGCGGCCGCTAATCTCAAGGGCGAGCGCGAGGCCGACGAGATCCTCGCCGGTGCGGCCATCGGAGCCGCGGCTGGGGCCGGCACCGGCTTCTATATGGACCGTCAGGAGGAGAAACTGGCCCGCATTCCCGGCACCCGCGTGGAGCGGATCACCGGCAACGTGCTTCTTGTCCGTTTCGACTCGGCGGTACTCTTCAATACGGATTCAGCGATCATCAGGACCGAAGGCCAGCGCGTTCTCGACCAGGCCGCCGGCGTGCTGCTGGAGTATCCCAAGACCGCCGTCGTGGTCCAGGGGCACACCGACTCGACCGGAACCGAGGAGCACAACCTCCGCCTCTCCGAGCGCCGAGCTCGAGCCGCCAGGGACTTCCTCGCGGGCCGGGGTGTGGCCGCCGCGCGGATGTCCGCCCTCGGCTATGGCGAGGGCTACCCCGTCGCTGACAATGCCAGTGCCTCTGGCAGGCAGCGGAACAGGCGGGTCGAGCTGCTGCTCAAAGCGAAGGCCCGGTAAGCGCTAGAACCGCCGAAACGCCGCGTCGCTCGCCGTCGGCTTGCGCACCTCCACGCGATCAACGGGCGCGGGCTTTCCGACCGCGATCCCATAGACGACGATCTCCTGGTCCGGGTCGAGGCGCAGCAGGGCCGAGAGATCTTCGTCGAAGAAGCCGCCCAGGTTGAGGCTACCCAGCCCCATGCCCGCGGCGAACAGATTGAGATTCTGTGCGACATGCCCGGCTTCGAGCATGATGTAGCGGTAGCCGCGGTCCTCGTATTTCCACAACGAACGCTCGACGACGGCGGTGAGCACCACGACGGCCGCGGCCTCGATGAGATAGGGCTGCCCGAGAAACATCTCCGCAGTCAGCATGCTCGGCAGGGGATCCGGGCGCACGACCTCGAGTCGGTGACCCAGCGGAACGTAGTGATAGACACCGCCCGAGAGCTCGAGCACCCTCTGCGTGAC
>CALZJC010000292.1 GCA_945787525.1 Thermoanaerobaculia bacterium
CTGACGCTGGTCTCGGCGCCCGCCGGCTACGGCAAGAGCTCCCTGATCAGCGAGTGGCTCGAGTCGCGGGACGAGGCCTGGGCCTGGTTGTCGATCGACGAGGCGGACGGCGATCTCCGCCAGTTCCTCGAGTACCTGCTGGCCGGCGTCCACTCGCGCTTCCCCGAGGCGTGCGCGGACACGTTGGCGCTCCTCGGGGCGCCCGATCTGCCGCCGGTGCCGGTGATCGCCCGCTGGCTCGGTAACGAGCTGAATGCCCTCGAGGCGCCCGTGGTCTTCGCGCTCGACGACTACCACCACATCGATCCAACCTCGGCGGTTCACAAGCTCCTCGGCCGCCTGCTGCAGCACCCGCCCCGTCCCCTTCACCTGGTGATCCTGACGCGGCGCGACCCGCCGCTGCCCGTGTCCGGACTGAGGGCTCGGGGCATGATGACGGAGGTACGGCAATCGGACCTGCGGTTGACCCGGGCCGAGTGCGGTGCCTTCCTCGGGCAGTCCGCGGGGCTGTCCGTCAGCGAGGGCGCTCTGGCCAGGCTGGAGCAGATGGTCGAGGGCTGGGCCGCCGGCCTGCGCCTGGTATCCCTCGCCCTGCGCCGGCAGGAAGACCCCGAGCGATTCCTGTCCGGCCTGGAGGGAGGGATCCCGGCGATGCAGGATTACCTGGTGGCGGAGGTGCTCGCGCGGCTCCCGTCCGGACAGCAGGAATGGTTGATGCAGACGTCCATCCTCGACCGCTTCTGCCCTCGTCTGTGGTCGGCGGTGTGCGCGCCGGATCTGGATGCGGCAGATCGGCGCCTGACCGGCGAGTCCTTCATCGCTTCTCTGGAACGGGACGGTCTCTTCGCGATCGCTCTCGATGGGCGCGGAGAGTGGTACCGCTTCCACAATCACTTCCAGCTCCTGCTCCAGCGACTTCTGGAACGCCAGCGCGGCGCCGAGGACGTCGCCGTGCTCCATCTGCGGGCGAGCCGGTGGTTCGTCGAGGAGGGGTTGATCGACGAGGCCTTGCGGCACGCCCTGGCGGCCGGTGACTCCGAGGCCGCGGCGGAGATCATCGAGGGTCAACGGCATCGCGTGCTGAACGCCGACCAGACTTACGTTCTCGATCGGTGGCTCGCCAGGTTGCCCGAGGAGATCGCGTCGCGGCGCCCGCAGATCCTCATGGCGCGGGCGTGGGTCGCCGACCACCGCTTTCGGATCGAGCAGATCCCGCCGCTTCTCGAGCGCGTCGAGGCCCTGGTCGACTGCAGCGCGGACCGGGCGCTGCGCGGCGAGCTGAGCCTCTTCAAGGGTGAGCTCGCCTACTGGCAGGGAGAGGGCGCGCGGAGTCTCGAGCTCTGCGAAGAGGCGCAGCGCCTGCTCCCGGAGTCCTTCGAGCTGGCCAGGGCCGACGCCGAGATCTCGTTCGGGCTGGCTCAGCAGATGATCGGCGAGACGGAGATGGCGATTCGGATCCTCGGCGAGAGGCGCCGCGGCCTGGCTGAGCCCCGAAGACTGATGCTCACCCGGCTGACCGCCGCCATCGCTTTCGTCCATCTGCTGTCCGGCGACCTGGAACCGTGCTCGCGGAGCGCCGAACGGCTGGCGCTCGTGGCCAAAGGTGGCCGGCATCTCTACGCCGAGCTGTGGGGCCATTTTCTCCAGGCCTGCTGCTACTTTCAGAGGCATCGGATGGATGAAGCGTGCGGACATTTCCGGCGGGTGACCCGGAGGAGCTATGCGTACCACGTCCATACCGCGATGAGCGCCTTCGCCGGTCTGGCGATCGCCCAGCAGATCGCGGGCCGGCCGCAGGAAGCCGACGGAACCCTCGAGGAGATGTTCGAGTTCGCCCGCGACACCGGCGATCCCGCCAACCTGGGGATCGCCGAATCGTGTCGGGCCCGCCTGGCGGTGCACCGGGGCAAGCTCGAGGCGGCCGTTCGCTGGTCGAGGACCTTCGACGAGACCCCGGAGGCGCCGACCATGTTGTTCTTCCTGGAGATCCCGGCCATCACCCGATGCAGGGTGCTCGTGGCCGCCGGGTCGGAGGCCGACGCGCGCGAGGCATCCGCCAGGCTCGCGGATCTCTGGAATGCGACGAAGGCGATCCACAACACCTTTCAGATGATCGAGATCGGTGTTCTGCGGACCCTCGCCATGCGCCGGGCGGAGGGCCTCGAGGAGGCCCTCGAGGCTCTCAGCGAGGTCCTGGACCTGGCGTCGGCCGGGGGCTTCGTCCGCCCCTTCGTCGAGCTCGGGCCACCGATGGGCAATCTGCTGCGTCGCCTGCGCGGACGGGACGCCGACTCCGGGTTCATCCGCCGGATCCTGACCGCCATCGGGGACGCAGGGGGGGACGCCGGGCCGGACATCTCCGGGCCGCGAGCCGAGCCGGCCGCGCGTGCGGAGGCTCGGCCGGGCCTCGATGACCTGACCCGCCGCGAGCTCGACGTCCTCGAGCTCCTGGCGCAGCGCCTGAGCAACAAGGAGGTCGCCACCGCCCTCGGCGTCTCGCCGGCGACGGTCAAATCCCACCTCAAGAACCTCTACCAGAAGCTCCAGGTCGGCAACCGCCGGCAGGCGGTCGCCGAGGCCGAGGCCCAGGGCTTCCTGGCCCGCGGCTGACGCCGCCCTGCGGACGGGGGCGCCCGGCAGCGCAAGCAGCGGCGCCGTCCCGCTTGTGGCCGCCGGGAAACCTGTGACAGTCTCGGCCTTTCTAAGTCGAGACAGAAACCGATGGCTGCGGCCCGCGTCGATCCCACCGTTCCGATTCTCCGCACCAAGCTCCACCGGCCGCCCCTACCGGTGGACCTGGTGGCACGAGATCGGCTGCTCGAGCGGATGGACCGGACGCTCGAGGTGCCGTTGACCCTGGTGGTTGCGCCCGCCGGCTACGGCAAGAGCCTGCTGGTCAGCCAGTGGATCGAGCGCCACGGGCATGCGATCGGGTGGGTGTCGCTGGACGAAGGCGACAGCGACCTCAGGGTCTTCCTCGACTACCTCACGGTCGCCGTCGACACCCTGTCGCCCGGCGCCTGCGAGACCACCCAGGCGCTGCTCGCAGCCCGCGAGCTGCCGCCGGTGCCGGAGGTGGCGGTGTGCCTGGCCAACGAGCTCGACGCTCTCGACCGCCCGACCGGGGTGGCGCTCGACGACTACCACCAGGTCGATCCCGGATCGCCGGTGCACCAGCTCGTCGGCCGCCTGCTCGAGCACCCTCCCCGGCGCTTCCACCTGGTGCTCGTTACCCGCCGCGACCCGCCGCTGCCGCTGGCGAGCCTGCGCGCCGGCGCCCGGATCGCCGAAGTGCGGCTCGAGGATCTGCGCTTCACCGGGCCGGAGGCCGCCGAGCTCCTGACCCCGGTGCTGGGCCACAGCCCGAGCGAGGACGCCCTCGCCAAACTCGAGCGGCAGATCGAAGGCTGGGCCGCGGGCCTGCGCCTGGTGTCGCTGGCTATGCTGCACTCCCGCAATCCCGACGGCGTGCTGAAGGCTCTGCACGGCGGCCTCCCCCAGACGCAGGAGTACCTGCTCTCGGAGGTATTGTCCGGCCTGCCGCCCACGGTCCGCCAATGCCTGCTCCGCTCGTCGATCCTCGACCGCTTCTGCCGGGAGCTCGTCGAGGCGGTCCGTCGCGACCCGGTCCGTCGCGACGACGGGCCGCCACCGCCGGAGCTGGCCGGCCAGCAGTTCATCGACCTGTTGCTCGAGGAGAACCTCTTCACCATCGCTCTCGATGCGCACGGCGAGTGGTACCGCTACCACCATCTGTTCCGCGATTTCCTGCGCCGGCAGCTGGACCGGAGTGCGAACAACGAGGAGATCGCGACCCTGGAGCTGCGCGCCAGCCTCTGGCTCGAGTCCGAGGGCCTGATCTCCGAGTCGATCGATCATGCCCTGGCGGCTGGTGATGCCGACGGTGCAGCAGATTCCGTGGAACGGCATCGATACCGGGAGATGAATGCAGATCGCTGGTTTGTCGTCGCCAAGTGGCTGGAGAGCCTGCCGGAGGAAATCAAGCAGGGAAGGCCTGGTCTCCTGCTGATGCAGGCGTGGATCGCCTTCTGGCGATTCGAGCTTGCGAAGATCCCGCCACTCCTGGATCAGGCCGCAGCGTTGCTGGACCAGGCTTCGGCGGAGCCGGCACTTCTCGGAGAGCTGGAGTTCCACCAGGGAAACCTGGCGTATTGGCAAGGGGACTGCGCAGGTGCCGTCGAGCCACTGGGGCAGGCCCTGGAGAAGGTCCGCGGAATTGGCGGCATCGTCGAGGGCAACGTCGAGATCATGCTGGGCCTGGCCAGGGCTATGAGCGGCCACGGCGAGGCCGCCATCGAGGCGCTCAACAACCGCATCCGGAGCCTTGCCACTGAAGACGTCATGCTTCTGACGCACCTCTATGCGGCCCTGGCGTACGTTCATATCGGCTCCGGTCAGCTGGGCCTGGCCCGGGTCGCCGCGGACCGTTTGCAGTCGTTGTCGAAAGCGACACCGATGCACAATACCGCCGCTTGGGCTCCATACTTCCTGGCCTGCACGGATCTCCAGTCGCTCGAGCTCGACCGGGCCAAAGAGGGCTTCTCCACTTCGGTTCAGCGTCCGTATGTCTTCGAGCCGCGCGCCGCCATCGACGCCTTTGCAGGATTGGCTGTGACGCAGCAGCTTGGCGGAGAGAGTGAGGGCGCCACCCAGACCGTCGCTCGGCTCTCGAGCTTCGCGCGCGAATTGAATGTCCCCGAGTACCTGAGCCTGGCGCAATCCTGTCGCGCCCGTATAGCCGTCCTCCAGGATGACGTAGGCTCTGTGGCTGATGCCGCAGAATCACTCGGCGACGAGAGTGGACTGGCCGATCTGTTCACCTGGTTGGATGTTCCGGCGATCACCCATGCCAGGGTACTGATCGCCTCAGGAACCAAACAGAGTCTGACCCGAGCCACCGAAATGCTACGGGTCATTCATGAGCACGCGACGGGCTGGCAACTCACCTGTCATTCCATCGACGTCCTGGCCCTACGGGCCCTGGCCTTGGAGCAGCTTGGGCACGCCGAAGAGAGCCGAGGCGGGAGCGACCATGGCCGGGATGCTGCGGCGCCTGGCCGGCCGAACCGGCGAGGGCGGTTTCCCGGGCCGCGTGCTGGCGGCGTTCCCGGCGTCGCCGACCCCGGAGGCGCCGCCGGCTCCAGAAGCGGTGGCGCCCGCCCGGCCCGCGTCAGACCGGGTCGCCGAGCCAGCGGCCGCCGATCGGCCCGCCCTCGAAGACCTGACCCGCCGCGAGCTCGACGTCCTCGAGCTCCTGGCGCAGCGCCTGCGCGACAAGGAGATTGCCGCGACCCTCGGCGTCTCGCCGGCGACGGTGAAGTCCCACCTCAAGCACCTCTTCCAGAAGCTCCAGGTCGGCAACCGCCGGCAGGCGGTGGCCGCGGCCGAGGCCATGGGCCTCCAACGCCGCCCTTCAAGCGTGCCCGCGAGGACCGGTCGCGCTTGAGCGCGGCGGGATCTTGTAGCAGATTTGCCCAATGGCCACGGACAGCCCCGGTCCCGCGTTCCCGATCCTCAAGACCAAGCTCCACCGCCCTCCCGTGGCTCCCGACGTCGTGCGCCGGGACCCGTTGCTGGCACGGCTCGACGCGGGCCGCCATCTGCCTCTGACGCTGGTCTCGGCGCCCGCCGGCTACGGCAAGAGCTCCCTGATCAGCGAGTGGCTCGAGTCGCGGGACGAGGCCTGGGCCTGGTTGTCGATCGAC
>CALZJC010000293.1:0-5030 GCA_945787525.1 Thermoanaerobaculia bacterium
CTCCTCGATCTGCTCTCTCAGACACTTCCCGAGGCGCTTGCGGAGGCGGTGCACCGCGCTCCTGACGGCGGACTCGCTCATCCCCAAAGCAGAGGCCGTCGCCCGATACGGCGCCTGTGGCTCGGCACCCGTCAGGTACTGCTTGAGGTGCGCAAACCGGCCGGTAGCGAATTCCGCCGACCCGGTCTGCAGCCGCGCTACGGCACGATCGAGCACCGTGAGCGCCCATCGGCGCTCGAACACATCGTCCGGCGTCATCTCCTCGGCCGGCGTGGGCACATAGCCCGCCTCGCCGGTCTCGACGTCGAGGGAGAGTGTCCTGGTGCCGCCGCCGCGCTTGAAAGCCCGGGCTCGGTCCCGTTCATGCGAGAGGAAGTGGCGTAGCGAAGCCAATAGAAAGGAGCGGAAGCGGCCCTTCGCGCGATCCACGTCGGACAAGACCTCCTTGTCCAACAGCTCGGCGAAAAAGCCCTGCGTCAGATCCCGCGCCTCCTCGGGGCCGTAGCCCTGGTGACGGACGTAGGCGTAGAGCGGCTGCCAGTAGGTCTGGCAGAGAGATTCGAGCGCCTGGCGGGCTCTCGTATCGGAGCCGTCTCTGGCAGCCAGCACCTGGCTCCACTGTGTCGTTGCGACTCTGGCTACCATCTCCCTCCTGCGACGGATACGGGATAGGTAGGGCCTCTTCGGAACCTTCCTTTCTTACGCCATGACCGCTGATCTCTCAATACCCCGCAACACGGGGCGCAAAACTGCCCTGGGGGGCAGGCCACTCAGGCCGGTCGCTGCTGAACGGGGGCAATCGCCCTGAGGCAGAACACGCAACATCTCTTCCCCGTTTCGTCTGTTTCTCCTGAGTCAGACACATCGGGTTTCTGACGGGTTGCATCAACGTCACGACAGGAAGGGAGAGACGGAATGAGAAAAGCACTTTGCCTCGCGGTCACGGTGGCGCTCCTTCTGACTGGAGCGGCCATGGCCGACCGGTGCAAGCCGATCAACGGCCGCATTGGAGCCTCCGAGTATCTGGGCAGCTGCACCTACGATGGGACGGATTACGCGTTCTGCATCGACTCCACGATCATGGGAACGCTCAACGGCACCTGGCATTACTACGGCCCGGCGGGTAACTCGATCGGTGCCGACCCGGGATTCCCCTACTCTTCATTGCGAGCCGGATGGGCACTCGATGTCTTCGAGACTCGGCGTGGAATGGTGTATGCGCAGGACAACTGGATGTGGAACTCGAGCATCTTCGATCCCGACCTGTTCAACCCGAACGCCACCGCAGCGGTGCCGGTGGTCTCGTTCTCGGTCATCACCGGAGGGACAGGCAAGTACGAAGAGGCCTCGGGCTGGATCGGTGCGATCCTCGACGACGCGGGCCAGTGGAAGGGATACATGAAAGGGGAGCTGTGCACTCCTGATGATGACGGTGATTCGGACGACGATTCGGACGACTAGCCCAAGCGGCACTTAGCCGCGGGTGGCAGTGGACCTCCAGAGCCGGGCCCTCAGGCCCGGCGTTTTTCTGTCATGGCCATTGCGTCCCCGAACTTCTATGCTGAATCCCTGACGAAAGCCATCTCCGAGGCCGAAGTCCAGCACGCCCTCGAACTGGCACTGAGCGCCGAGACCTCGCTTGCCGACAGTCACCCGTCCCCGGTACAGCGCTTCCTTTTCGCCAGAGCTCACCAGGGGCCTCGACCGGGGACCTTTCCAATAGCGAGGAAGACGTGTGGCAGCTCTTCTCCAACCGCGATGAGATCGAACGCACAATGACACGGCAGATTTGGCAGGGCTGCGTCCTGGACGTGAGGGTCGCAGAGGACGCCGCGGAACAGGACGAGGCCGGGCCACAAGACGAGCTTGTTCTCGAGTGCCAGAAGTGGCTGGGCTGCTATCCGGGTGACGAGCCCGCGAACGACGAGCCTGTGCTTGCGTGCCCAGGGTGTGGATCGCACTATCGGTTGAGCGAATACCGCGCCGACGCGCCGGCGATCTACTGCAGCGACTGCAATGCGGAACTACCGAGGCGCAGGGAGTTCGTCGCGGTGGGAGCGGAGTACAGCTAACCGGAAGTCACCCCTCGCAGTGGCCCGGCTGATTCGCTCGGAGTCCCTAGCGGGATTCATTTGCCGGGCTCTTACCGCACTCCTCGATCCAACCGTCGATCTTCTCCTCCAACAGATTGAGCGGCAGCGCCCCGTCCTCGAGCACCTGTTGGTGAAACTCCCGCGCGTCGAACCGCCGCCCCAGCCTGCGCTCGGCCTTCCTTCGCAGCTCGCTGATCTTCAGCTGCCCCAGCTTGTAGGCCAGCCCCTGCGCCGGCCAGGCGGACCAGCGGTCGATCTCGCCGGCGCCGATGCCAAAGCAGCGGGCGTCGAGATAGCCGCGGATGCGCTTGGGGCTCCAGCCCTTGCCGTGCAGCGCGGTGTCGCCCACCAGGCGGCAGGCGCGCAGCAGGTCGGAGGCGATGCGGCCCCAGCGCTGGTAGGGGTTGCGGTAGAGACCCAGCTCGCCGCCCAGGGTCTCGGCGTAGAGCGCCCAGCCCTCGACGTAGGCGCTGTTGGGCGCCAGGCGCCGGTAGCGCGGCAGGTCGTCGCTCTCCTGGGCGAGGCTGATCTGGAAGTGGTGTCCGGGCACGACTTCGTGCAGATAGAGCGCCTCCATGCCCCACCTGGGGTAGCCCCGCCTGCCCAGGTTGACGAAAAAGACGCCCGGCCGCCGGCCGTCGGCGCTGGGCCGGGCGTAGTAGCCGCGCGGCGCGGTGGGCGCCTGAAACGGCGGCACTCGACGCAGCTCGACACCGGTTGAAGGCAGGCGGTCGAACAGCTCCGGCAGCTTTGGCGCCAGCCGCTCTCCTATCGCCCGGTATTCGGCGATCACCTCGTCGCCGTCCCAGAGCCACTCCTCCCGCCGCGAGCGCAGGGACTCGAAGAACGCGCTCCGGTCGCGGCCGAAGCCGAGCTGGCGCATGAGCTGCTCCATCTCGTGGCGGATGCGCTGGATCTCCCTCCGGCCGATGGCAAAGATCTCGTCCGGGCTGAGTCGGGTGGTGGTGTGGTTCTCGATCTGCCAGGCGTACCAACGAGCCCCGTCGGGCAGCGCACCGAGGCCGGCCGACTCACGGCAGGCCGGCCGGTAGCTATCGACCAGGTAGGCGTGCAGTCGCCGGTAGGCGGGCAGGACGCGGCCGCCAATCACCTCGGCCTGGGCGGCCGCCAGCCGCTGACGGTCCTGCGCCCCGATGGCGGCCGGCAGACGCCCGATCGGCTGGTAGAAGACGCTCCGCCGGGGGTCCTCGACCAACAGGCCGGAGATCTCGCCGATGGCGCGGTCCACCAGCGCGCAGGGCTCCACGACGCCGCGTTCGATACCCAGCTCCATGTTGGCCAGCGCCAGCTCGACCCAGTCGGGGAAGGCGGCGATGCGCCGGCGAAAGGCGTCGTAGTCGGCGGCCGTCGCGAACGGTTGGACGCCGTCGGCCGTGGCGAGCGAAGCCAGCCGGTTCGGCAGGCTCTCGATGGAGTACGAGACCGGCAGCAGGTGGTCCGGGAACTCGAGGCCGTCCAGGGCCACTCGCAGGTCGCGGCGGAAGACCCGGTAGGTCAGACGGTCCGGCGGCGACAGCGAGGCCGGGGCGATCTTCTCCAGCCGAGCCAGATAGCGCCGGTAGAGGTCGCGCCGCCGCTGCCGGTGCGGCCCGCCGATGTCCAGCGCCAGCCGATCGTCGAACCGATGGTCGCCCACGGTGGTGGCCAGGATCGGCCGCAGAACGAGCAGCTCTTCGCTGAACTCGTCGGTCAGCCGGTCGATGTCGACTGCCGCCGGCTGGACGGCGCTCCAGGCGACGAAGAGCAGCGCGCCGAGCATGGGCTCACGATATCGGGCGCGGGGCGGTCCTGCGCGCTACCACTCTGCCGAGGTCACCCGGTCGAGCTTCAGCTCGTGCTCGGTCTTCTGGCCCTGCGACGTCAGCACGATGTAGATCGAGAGCTGTCCGGGATCTCGGAGCCGGAAGGTCAAGCCCCGGAAATAGGCCTCGTTGTCGCCCAGCCGCACCAGGGGAAAGCTGACGTAGTCCTCCTTCTCCTCCCAGCCGACGAAGTCGGGCGTGAAATGCTTGACCTTGAGGACCAGGCTGCCCTCCTCTTCGACCAGCGTCATCGCCTCGGAGAAGACCAGGCCGCCGTCGCGCGACAGAGTGAAGATGCCGTGCATCCGGTCGCCGGCGGCCAGGCTCCAGATCTCCTCGCAGGCTCCTCCCAGTCCGTCACCGCGCCAGTAGCCGGCAAGCCAGGCGAGATCGGCGATCCGCGCGGCAGGGCGCGGCGTGCCCTCTTCGAGGCGCAGGGTGTTCTCCGAGATCGGGCTCTGGGCGGCGCTACCGCCGGGCGCGGTGAACGTCAGGGCGGCGGTCAGAAAGACTGTCGTCAAGACCATGGCTGGCTCCTCGCTGATTGTCAGTTCGCTGCGCTCAGTAGACGATTCGACGGGCCCGCAATCGACAATCGGGGCAGTGCCCTCGGGCGGCGGCTCTCTGGGGGGAGACTATCGGCTCGGTGTCGATTCGGTCGACTCTCGCTCGTCTACTGGCCGAGCAGCGGCTTCGGTCGCATACCCTGACCCGACAGAAGGAGAGAAGAATGTCCCAGTTCATGTTGCTACTCAACGAGTCCCCGGACGGCTTTGCCGGCCTTTCACCAGAGGAGATCCAGCGCGTCATCGGTGAGTACACCGCCTGGCGCCCTCGCGGCCCTGTTCTGCTTTCAGGCGGCTCGTCTGCACACCCGCGCCGACGCGGCCGGCGATCTCCTTTTGTTGGCGGAGCAGGACCGCGGCCTATGGGACCCGGAGATGCTGCGTCGCGGACTGCGCCAGCTGGAGCGCTCCGCGGCGGGCCGGGAGGTCAGTCGCTATCACCTGCAAGCCGAGATCGCCGCCTGTCACGCTCTGGCCTCGAGCTTCGAGGCCACCGACTGGCGGCGTATCCTCACCGCCTACGACACGCTGATCGAGATCGATCCCTC
>CALZJC010000293.1:5054-6718 GCA_945787525.1 Thermoanaerobaculia bacterium
TGGCCCAGGTCGAGGGTCCCGCGGCCGGGTTGCGGGCCCTCGCCGCGCTCGACAGGGCGCCCGCCCTGCGCCGCTACTACCCCCTCTTCGCGACCCGCGGCGAGCTGTTGCGGCGGTTGGGACGACGCGAGGACTCGGTGGCGAGCTACCGCCGGGCCCTGGAGCTGACCCCCAGCCTGCCGGTGCGGCGCTTCCTGCAGCAGAGGATCGACGAGAAGTCGGTCGCCGCTTCCAGGCCGCCAGAACACTGCTAGACCGTCGCGCCCCGGCTCTCCCGGCTGCGGCTGCGCAGCCGCTCGAAGCGCCGGCGACACTCGCGCAGGGTGGCGTCGGTGTCGATCTGGCCGGGCGGGAAGCGTCGCTGGCGCCGGAAGTACTCGCCGGGGTCGGTCCAGTCGGGCTCGGCGTTGAGCTCGTAGCGGATCCCGTCCCACACCTCGTAGAGGGGAAACAGGCCGCTGGCCACGGCCAGCCGCACCAGGGCCACCGAATCCTGCGGCTCCGACTTCCAGCCGGTGGGACAGGGCGAGTGCATCAGGAAGAAGCGCAATCCGTCCATGGAGAGCGCGGTGGCGAGCTTGCGCGCGAAGTCCTCCGGGTGGGCGATGGAGAGCGTCGCGGCATAGGGGACGCCGTGCGCCGCCATCATGCCCATGATGTCCTTCTTGCCTTCGCTCTTGCCGCCCGGGGTGGTCGTGGTCCTGGCGCCCGGCGGCGTCGCCGACGAGCGCTGGCCGCCGGTGTTGCCGTAGATCTCGTTGTCGTAGCAGATGTAGATCAGGTTCTCGTTGCGCTCGGCGGCCGCCGACAGGGTGGCGAGACCGATGTCGTAGGTGCCGCCGTCGCCGGCCCAGCAGATCACCTGGCCGGACTCGTCGTTGATGTCGCGCACGCTGGCGACGCCGGTGGCGAAAGCCGGCGAGGAGGCGAATGTCGAAGCCACCACCGGCACGTTGTAGGCGGTGGTCGGGAAGCCGCCGGCGGTGACGATGCCGCAGCAGGCCGGGATGACCAGCGAACAGGTCTCGCCCGCCTCGGCCAATGCCCGGCCGAGCATGGTCAGGCCGACGCTCATGCCGCAGCCGCCGCAGTTGGTGTTGCCGGCGCGCAGCAGGCACTCCTCCGAGCAGACGATGGGCTTCTGCTCTCCGGGTCCGCCGGTGACGGTTCCGACACCGCTGTCGGCAACGCTCGAGCTGCTCATCAGTGGACCTCCTTGGCGGCCTCGACGCCCATCCAGACCGGTTTGCCGGCCCGCTCGCGGCCGGCCAGGTCGCTCAACACGTCCTCGATCATCGCCGGCGTCACGTCGCCGCCGCAGATGCCGGTGAGGTAGTCCTGGACAGTCAAGTCGTCGCGCCGGCCCTGGAAGGCGGCGCGGGTGTCCTGCCAGAAGATGCCGCCCTGCCCGGCGGCGTAGTTGCGGTCGAGCACCCCGACCTTGCGCGCCGCCCGGCAGGCCTGGCGGATCTCCTCCTCGGGGAAGGGGCGATAGAGCTTGATCTTGATCAGACCGAGCTTCTCGCCGGCGGCGCGCCGGCGGCGGACGACCTCGCGGGCGGTGGTGGCGATGGTGCCGGTGGCCACCAGGATGGTCTCGGCGTCCTCGACCTCGTAGCTCTGGATGGCGCCGCCCGAGTCGCGGCCGAAGACCTGGCCGAACT
>CALZJC010000294.1 GCA_945787525.1 Thermoanaerobaculia bacterium
GGGGTAGCCGCCGGGATTCGGACTGCCATCGAGCGGGAAGGGCGTGCCGGCGGTGTCGTCGGCGATCGGAAAGCCGCCGATCTCGGTCGAGCTCGGTCGATAGGTGGTGTTGGGATCGGGCGTGTCGAGCAGGTCGACCGGGCTGATCGGCACCAGGCCGGTGTTCCGGACCCGGATGGAGTAGGCGATGGCCTCGCCCGGGTCGAGGCCGCCGTTGCCGTTGGTGTCGAGGATCGACGACTCCTTGAGGGCGACGAGGCTGGAAAAGGGCAGCACCGTTGTTCCCATGTCCAGCTGCTGCGGCTGACTCGAGGCGGAGTACGCCGGATCCTGGCCCCAGGCGGCGGTGATCCGGGTGCCGTCGATCGTGTAGACCCGCATGCCGGTCTGGTCGCAGTCGCCCCCCGCGCAGGGGGGGCCGCCCGGACCGCCGTCGAAGATGCGCACCGACTCCAGCACCCCCACCGCAAAGGCCACGTCGTACTTATTGCCGAGCGGGTCGGTGAGCGGCCCGGTGCTCGGGTCGCCGTCGAAGTCGGAATAGATCGTGGTGGCGGCGGTCGGCGTGACCCACACCGGGCTGGCGTTCTCGGTCAGGTTGGTGCTGCCCGGCGCCCAACCGATGACCGCCGAAGGCGTCAGCGAGGCCTCGGGAATCAGCGTGAAGCCCCAGTCGTGGATCGTCTCGTTGCGGTCGATGGTGGCGACGGCGAAGAAGATGCCGCCGGTCGTGGGGCCGGCGAGGCAGTCGAGCCCTGGGTTCGTCAGGGTACCCGAGCTGGAGAGGCGGGCGGCGGAAAGCGGCGTGGTCACTCCGATCGCCGCCTCGACCACCGCTCCAGCGCCCACGTTGACGTCCGCGCAGCCCGACTGCTGCTCGACCGAGACCGTGATCGGCCCGGCGCCCGGATTGTAGATGTAGAGGTGCACCAGATCGCCGGCCACCGTCGAGGCGACCGGGCTGAAGTAGAGATCGGTCCAGTCGGCGATGGGGACGAGGCTGTACCAGCGCCCCTCGTAGTTCGTGCTCTCGTTGGCCGTGAGCAGATCGACCTGAACGTCGATCGACGAGGTCACCGTCGCGCCGGCCAGGAGATCGGTGACCCCGGGCGAGCCGACCAGGGTGCTCTCGCCCTCGTCGAGGACCAGCGCGACGTCATCGACGGAGTCTCCGTCGAGATCGACGGCCACGAAAGTGCCGTCCTCCTGGGCCATGATGGACAGGCCGACGAACTCGAAGGCCGGCGGCGTCCCGGTGTCGCCCACCGGAGCCTCGTACGAGGATCCCCAGCGATCCGTGGAGAAGACCTCGACCGCACCGCCGAGCTGCGCCTGGACCCCGGTGGAGGGCCAGGCCGCGCGCGTCACCGCCAGCAACTCGGTGGTCGCGAACTTGTCACTGCCGTCGAAGAAGAGCGCCAGCGGGTCTCGCACGCCGCCGGGCACGGGTACGTCGTCTTCGAGCACGATGACGTCGCCCTGGTCGAGCAGGTCGCCAGGGTACCCGGGGGGCGAGCCGTTGGCGGGCACGCCATCGCCCCAGATCTGGGTGCCTCCCAGGTTCGTGGCGGAGTAGAGGTTGTCCGGATCGGCGATCTCCGCCTCGAAGCCGTTCTCCCACTGGTCGTAATAGATGATCGTGCCGTCGGCGGTGACGGTGATCGAGATCACCGAGTGCATCTCCTCGTTCTCCGCCAACGTCTGGATCGCCTGAGCCCAGGTCCGCACCTGGACCTCGGGATTGGGCACATAGAAGGTCTGGACGAGGGTCTGGGCGGACGCCGGCGCCGCCAGCAGCGCAATGCCGAGGAAGATCCCGAGGCAGGTTCTTGAGTTCTGTTGGCGCATCGCCTGCTACTCCTTGGACCGGGTCTGACCGCTACCCTGCCGGGCGATGATCAGGAAGGGCCCTCCGGCCCCGTACACGTCAAGCGTTCATAGCGCAACGTCCGTGCCAGGTCGAAGCTTCGAAGCGCCTCCGCTCGGAGCGCTGAAAGGGTCGCCACAAACCCTTCAGAATCAACAAGATACAAGATACGCGGCCGAGAACCGAAAGAGCCTTCGACAGAATCGACCGCCAGAACGGAGATCATATGTCACAAAGTTTGACACAATTGCGCCGAAATTGTGGCAGCCTGGGCCGCCGCGCATAGAAGTCCATTAGCCATCGCACATTGGCGATGATGGTTCAAGCTCTGCTTGAGCTATCCGGCTGGGTCGAAGCGGCGGCCCGCGGGACTCAGGACTTGGCCTCGAAGACGATCTTCCAGCCGTCCGGGTGACGCCGCCAGTACTGCTGCTTGCGGCGTCGCGAGCGGAAGCTGTCGCTCTCATAGGCCTGCTGGAACTCAACCAGCATGGTCTGCTCTTCGCCCGGGTAGGCGTAGATGGCGACGTCGCTGAGAGCGACGCGCACATACTTCTTGGCCTGGTTGACGCGGCGCTTGTGGCTGCCGAAGCGCGCCAGGTCCATGCCTTCGGTCTGGAAGTCGGGGCCGTAGTGCGACAGGTAGCGGTCGGTGTCGAGGCTCTGCCAGTCGCGGCGCCAGGCCTCCACCGCCGCCGCCAGCTCGCGCCGGGTGATCTCGACCCGCTCCGGCTCCCGCCAATCGACGCCGTCGACCACCACCACCGGGGTCCGCCCCACCTCGACCCGCTCGTGCAGGGCCAGAAAGTCGAGGTTCGAGAGCGTCACGCAGCCGAGGCTCGACAACGGCGCCCGGCTGTAGCGCTCCGACTCGGTGCCGTGCAGCCAGATGCCGCTGCCGGTGCGGCCCAGCTTGCGGTCCCAGGGGTTGGGATAGTCGATCGGGAAGGCGCCCGGCCCGTACATGTCCGGCAGCGTGCTGCCCGGCAGGTAGGAGGAGACCCGGTAGACCCCGACGGGCGTCTTCTCGTCGCCCTCGCGACGCTTGTCGCCACCGCCCTTGCCGATCGAGATGTAGTAGTCCTGGCCGAGCGTCGGCCGCCCGCCGCGGTTCTCGAACAGATAGAGCCGGAACCTCCGCAGGTCGACCAGGATCACCGAGCGGGCGCTGGACAGCTGCACCAGCTCGGCCGGCAGCGCCTCGGGCGGCGGCGCCTCGAGGTAGCGGGCGAGCCGCGCCTGCGCCTCATGCCGCAGGCCGGCGATCTGCTCGCCGGGCGACAGCAAGCCCAGCCGGTCGATCCTGCCCGACTTGATGGCCAGCAGGTCGGCGTAGACCAGGCGGGCCAGCGCAAAATCAGGCTGCCGGCCGACCAGCTCGTTCAGGTTGCCGAGCGCGGCATCGACCCGCCCGCCGCCGAGCTCGAAGAAGCTCTCGACCAGCGGCCGTTCCGGGTGCGGCGTCACCCGCTTCGGCCGGCGGGGCGCCAGCGAATCGTCGCCGGCAAGTTCCGGCAGAGACGCCGCCGCAGCGACCAGCGCCACCGTCAGCGAAGCGATCGTCAGCCACCGGCGCGTCATTCCGGGGACCCCTCCTCCTCGACCCGCTCGGCCACGATCCGCCAGCCCGCCGCGCTCGGCACCATCTCGAGCGCCTTGGTCACCGTGTCGCGAAAACGATCGGACTCGTAGGACTGCACGAAGCGGGCCATCGCCCGATCCGGCGCCGGCCGTTCTATCTCGAGCAATGCCAGCGAGATCTTGATGTACCCGGGGGCGGCCAGGCGGCGGCGGCGGAGGTTTTCCCACTGCGCCCGGGAGCCGCCTCCGGGGGGCACGAACTGGCTGTCGTAGAACGACAGATAGACGTCCGCCCTCTTGCCGGACCAGGCATCGGCCCAGGACTGCACCGCCCGCCAGATGGCGCTCGCGGTCTGTCCGTCGTCGACCTCTGCCGGAGCCGCGGTGACGGGCGACTCGGCAGCCGGTCGCGGCGCCGACGGGGCCGGCACCATCGGCGAGACGTCGACTGCCGCGTCCGGCCGCCGCGCCACCGGCTCCTGCCGACCCGGCGTGGCGCCGGACGCCCCGGCCGGCATCTGCACCAGCCCCTTGATCAGCGCCAGCCGCAGCGGTTCGGCGTCGATCCGCTCATCGCCGAGAGCTTTGCTGTAGGCCTCACCAGCCAGCTTGCCGTAGACCTTGGTCAGATTGTCGTAGGTCGTGCGGTAGCTCGGATGAGTGGCGAGGCCCTGCTTGAGGATCTCGATCGCCGTGTCGTAGTCGCCGGCCGCGGCGTGCATCACCGCCAGGTTGTTGTAGCCCTCCGGCATATCGGGGTGCTCGAGAATCAGGCGTTGACAGATCTCGCGCGCCTCCGCGGTGCGCCCGAGCTTGGCCAGCAGCACGCCACGCAGCAGGCGGGCCTCGGGGTCTCCGGCCAGGCGCGCCGGTTCATCCTCCAGCCGGGTCAGCGCCTCTCGGATGCGACCCTGGCCGTCCAGGTCGCGGACCGAATCCAGCCACCCCTGAGCCAGCGCGCCCGTCACCAAGAAGGCCGCGACGAGCGCGAGCACGCCTACGCGTCCGACGTGGTGGCTCGATCGAGTCACGGGCCGGGAAAGCGTAGCACGGTGGCCAACGGCACTAGTGTCCCGCTCGACTAATCCCATGTACTTATTTCGGGCACCTCGAACCAAGAACACGGGACCAGTCAAACGGGACACTAGAATCGGCAGCGCGGGAACTCTCGCCTGGCTGCGGCGTTACCTATACAGGGCGGAAGCGTTGTGGACGAATACCGGACCGCCTCCGACGACCGCCTCGTCGCTCTCGGCCTGACCGGCGACAGCGCGGCCTGGGGAGAGCTCGTGGAACGACACAAGGACGGCCTGGTGAACTATCTGACCCGCATGACCGGCGAGCGCGGCGCCGCCGAGGATCTGGCGCACGACGCCTTCGTGCGGCTATTCGAGCGCGCCGCGAGCTATCGGCCACGGGGCAAGTTCCGCGCCTACCTCTACCGCATCGCGGTCAACCTGCTGCGCAGCCAGGAGCGCCGCAAGCAGCGCTGGCGGCTCATCGCCAGCCGCTTTCTGCCGGCCAACGGCGACCGGCCGGAGCCGGCGGCGTCGGCCCGGCTGCTCGGCG
>CALZJC010000295.1 GCA_945787525.1 Thermoanaerobaculia bacterium
GAGCTGCTTGAGCCGCGTCACCACCTCGGCCTCGGGGCCCGCCAGCTCGGCGGGTGGCAGCCGACTACCGCCGCTGGTCTCGAAGCCGTCGGCGCGGAAGACGTCTTTGACGCCGAAGAGCAGGCCGTAGAGCGGCGGCCGGCGCTCGGGATCGAGGTGATCGAAGACCAGCTGGCGCGCCTCCTCCTGCAGCCGTTCGAAGCGCCGATCCTCGGGCATGAAGGCCCGGACCCGCGGCTCGATCCGGGCGAAGCGTGCCTCGAGCTCCCGCAGGTGCTCGTCCAGCGGCCGCCGGCCGGTGCGCAGGTCCGCCAGCAGCTCGGTCGATGCCGGAGAGGCGGCGGGCATGCGGCGGGCTAGTCGGCGCTGCGACGCCGCTCCGCCGCCAGCTTCACCGCGTCGACGATGTGCTGGTAGCCGGTGCAGCGGCAGAGGTTGCCGGAGATGGCGTGGCGGATGGCCGCCTCGTCCGGCTCCGGGTTGTCCTCGAGAAACGGCACCATGGTCATCAGGATGCCCGGCGTGCAGAAGCCGCACTGCAGGCCGTGAGCGTCGCGAAACGCCTCCTGCAGCGGATGAAGGTCGTCCTGGTCGGTCGCCAGGCCCTCGACCGTGGTCAGCTGACGGCCGTTCACCTGCACCGCCAGGATCAGGCATGCGCGCACCGGCTCGCCGTCCAGCAGCACGGTGCAGGCGCCGCAGACGCCGTGCTCGCAGCCGACGTGGGTGCCGGTCAGGTCGAGCTCGTGGCGCAGGAAGTCGCTGAGCAGCAACCGCGCCTCGACCTCGCTCTCGTAGGCGCGGCCGTTGATGGTCACCTGGACGTTGTGCCGGCTCATGCGGCCCCCCCGGCGCGGCGCCAGGCCTCGTTGAGAGCCCGGCGCGTCAGCACCCGGGCGAGGTGGCGTTTGTAGGCTTCCGAGGCGTGGATGTCGCCGCTCGGCTCGATCTCGCTCCGGGCGGCCAGTGCCGCGGCTTCGTCGATGGTGGCCTCGCTGACTCCCTGGGTCTCGAGCAGTTGCTCGGCCTGGCGCGCCCGCATCGGGCCGTCGCCGAGGCTCAGGAAGACCAGCCGGGCGCGGCTGCAGGCGCCGTTCTCACGGGTCAGCACCGCCGCCACTCCGGCGTGCGCGTAGTCCCCGGTGCGTCGCGCCAACTCGTGAAACGCCCAGCCGCTGGCCGGCGGCATCGGCGGCACCTCGACCTCGACCAGCAGCTCGCCGGGCTGCAGGTCGGCGGTCAGCAGGCCGACAAAGAAGTCGGCCGCCGCCGCCCAGCGCTCACCGCCGGCGTGGACGATGCGGAAGCGCGCTTCGAGCGCCACCGAGACCACCGGCAGCTCGGCCGCCGGGTCGGCGTGGGCCAGGGTGCCGCCCAGGGTGCCGCGGTTGCGGATCTGGGGGTGGGCGATGAAGCCGGCGGCGGAGCTCAGGAGCGGCGCGGCGGCGATCACCCGCGGATCGCCCTCGAGGGCGCTGTGGCGGGTCATGGCGCCGATCGACAGGCCGCCGCCCTCGCCGTCGCGCACGTAGGAGAGCTCGCCGAGGCCGTTGAGGTCGACTAGCAGGGTCGGCCGGGCGAGGCGGAAGTTGAGCAGCGGGATCAGGCTCTGCCCGCCGGCCAGCGGCTTGGCGTCGGAGCCGTGCTCGGCAAGCAGCGACAGCGCTTCCTCCAGGCTGCCGGCGGCCACGTAGTCGACCGGCGCCGGCTTCATGAGCCGCTCTGCGCCTTCCCGGCCGGAGGCGCCGCGGCGATCGCCTTGAACATCTCGTCCATGACCTCCTTGAGCTCCAGAGTGTAGTCGGCCAGATTTCGCACCCGGTCCTCGAGCTGCTCGTGGGTGGTGTGGCCGAACGAGATGTGGGCGCGCGGCCGGACCTTGTGGGTCAACCGCTCGTCGAGGCTCTGCAGGCGCTGATAGGCGTCCCGGAACCGATCTGGGTCCATTGGCCGATCATAACGCGAGGCGCACGGAGCGCGGCGGCGCAGCTCTGGTCGAGGCGCCGGGCTCAGCCGCCGGGCCGCCGGTGGATGTGAGCGACGGATGCCTGGTCCCGTGGCCGCACGACGATCTCGTCGATGTTGACGTGTGGCGGGCGGCCGGCGGCCCAGACGATGCACTCGGCGACGTCGTCGCCGGTCAACGGCGTCATTCCGCGGTAGGTGGCGGCGGCGCGCTCCTCATCGCCGCCGAAGCGCACCAGGGCGAACTCGGTCGCCACCAGCCCGGGGTTGATCTCGGTGATGCGGATCGGCTCGCCGAGAAGCTCCAGACGCAGGGTCTGGGTTACGGCGCGGGCGGCGTGCTTGACCGAGGTGTAACCGGCGCCGCCGGTGTAGATCTCGAAACCGGAGACCGAGCCGACGTTGATGACGTGGCCGTTGCCGGCGGCCCGGAGAGCCGGCAGCAGTGCTCGGGTCATGCGCATGAGGCCGAGCACGTTGGTCTCCCACATGACCCGCCACCGTTCGTCATCGGACTGTTCCACGGGGTCCAGCCCGAGGGCGCCGCCGGCGTTGTTGACCAGCAGGTCCAGGCGGTCGAGGCCGGCCGTCAGCTCCGCCACGCTGGCCGGGTCGGTGACGTCCAGCCGGCACGGTTCGCCACCGATCTCCGCCGCCAGCGCCTCGAGACGCTCGAGCCGGCGGGCGGCGGCGATCACCCGGTAGCCGGCGGCGGCCAGCCCGCGTGCGGTGGCGGCGCCGATCCCGGCGCTCGCTCCGGTCACAACAGCGACTCTCTCGCTCATCTCTCTGCGCTCCTCTTGCGGTTTGTCAGACCTGGGCCGACGGGCAGCGGTCGACCAGCACACAACTCTCGCAGTCCGGCCGCCGCGCCTTGCACACCGCGCGCCCGTGATCGATCAGCAGGTGCGACCAGAGGGTCCAGTCACTCTGCGGCACCAGCGCCATCAGGTCGCGCTCGACCTTGACCGGGTTCTTCTCGGCGGTCAGGGCGAGCAGGCTGGAGATACGGCCGACGTGGGTGTCGACGACAACGCCCTCGGCGATGCCGTAGGCGTTGCCCAACACCACATTGGCGGTCTTTCGGGCCACCCCGGGCAGCGCCACGAGCGCCTTCATCTCCGGTGGCACCTCCCCATCGTGCTCGTCCACCAGCGCCTGTCCCATGCCCCGCAGCGATTTCGCCTTGTTGCGGAAGAAGCCGGTGGAGCGGATCAGCCCCTCGAGCTCCTCGCTGGGGATCTCGGCGTAGTCCGCGGCGGTCGGGCAGCGGCGGAACAGCTCCGGGGTCACCATGTTGACCCGCTTGTCGGTGCACTGGGCCGACAGGATGGTCGCCACCAGCAGCTCGAGCGGGTTGCGAAAGGTCAGGGCGCACCTACTGTCCGGGTACTCGGCCTTGAGCCGAGCGAGGATCTCCTCGGTCCTGGCTTTGCGGGCGCGCTTCGATTCGCGCCGCGCCCTGGCCGGCGTGATCCGGCCGCCGGCTGCCGTCACGCCGCCGTTCACGGCTCGCTTTTCTTGACGACGCCCTGCACCAGCCAGTTGAAGACCGCCAGCACCAGGCCGCCGAGCACGGCCGGCAGACAGCCATCTACGGTGAGGCCGTCGAGCAACCAGGCGGCCAGATAGAACAGCCCGCCGTTGATCAGGAAGTAGAACAGCCCCAGGGTCAGGATCAATGCCGGCAACGACAGCAGGATGACCAGCGGCCGCACCAGCAGGTTGATCAGGCCGATGACCAGGCCGACGAGCAGCAGATAGGGCCAGCTGCCGGTGTAGTGGACACCGGGCACGAGGTAGGCGGCCAGCATCACGCCGAGGCCGTTGAGCACGATCTGGAGGAGGATGCGTACCATGTCTCCGGTCCTCAGTTGGTCGTCGTGTCGGAGCCGGCAGCGGTCCAGGAAGGCAGGGCATCGGGGTCGACGCCGACAGAGTCGAGTGCCCGGGCCCAGACGGTCTCGGGGCGGTCGGTGAAGATCAGACCGGTATCGACCGGCGCGGTCAGCCAGTCGTCGCGCAGGATCTCCTCGACCAGCTGCCCGGCGCCCCAGCCGGCGTAGCCCAGGTAGAGCCGGATCCGCTCGGGTGGGCTGGCGGCGAGCTGCCCGAGATCGGCGACGTTCTGGGTCAAGCGGATGCCGGGGGCGACCAGCGTGCTCGTCTCGTCGGCCGACGCGCCACGGTTTTCGACCGCCCCGGCGTCGAACATCACGGTCCCCATCTGTGGCTGCACCGGACCGCCGAAGAACGCCACGTCATCGTCACCGGTCCACGAGATCTCCATACCGCTCAGGATCTCGGTCACCTTGATACCGGTGGAGCGGTTGGTGATCAGCCCGAAACTGCCTTCGTCGTCGTTGTGGATCAGCAGCACGACGCTACGGTGGAAAAACGGGTCCAAGACCTGCGGCATGGCGATCAGCAATACCGGCGGCTCCAGGTCCCGGGCCTCGTTGGACATCGCAGGCATCTTATCCCGTGGCAGACCTCGGCCCGGCCGGCCCGGAGCCCAGGGGGAACAAGAAAACAGCCGCGCCAGGGGCGCGGCCGTCGATCGAACTTGGTTGCGGGGGCAGGATTTGAACCTGCGACCTTTGGGTTATGAGCCCAACGAGCTACCAGACTGCTCCACCCCGCGTCCGGTAGGGGAATGCTGCCACAGAGGGGTATATGTGTCAATTGGCGGGCGCTCTTTTTTGCACGGTTCGAAGCGCAGCGACGGAGGCTTCATGAGCGTCGACGCTCAGAGGCCGGCCGGCTTGAAGACGTGAGGTAGTTCTTCCTGCGAACAGCTGAGGGCGAGACTGTCAACGCAGGGGGGCCGGCCGGCTTGGAGATGTGGGCGGGTTCTCCTCTGGACGCCTCGGGCAGTTCCTTGTTTGGGGGGGAGGCCCTCGGCTCCGCACTCCTCGCGCCGGTTCGGCGGAGGCCTTTGGATTGTGTGCCATGCGCTCGTCGCGAGGCCGTCGGAGCAACCTGCCCACATCTCTGGCGCCGGCCTCCAGTGGTGGCTACTCGACCACCGCCTCAGAGTTC
>CALZJC010000296.1 GCA_945787525.1 Thermoanaerobaculia bacterium
GCTACCGCAACACCGATCCCGCAACCACCCCCGGAGGCCGGCATGAGGCGTCGAGGGGTGGGTCCACCCAGGGGCATCGTAGCCGGCGCGCCTGGCAAGCCCATTCGAAGGGCACCGCTGTCCCGAGCGCCGGCGAAGGAGGCGAGAGCCACCCCCCGCATCCGGAACCGCTCGAGCCGTCCCCTGGCGGACCCACCCCTCGACGCCTCTTGCCGGCCGGCCGCTCGCCTTGCCGGTCCCGCCCCCGACTCCCGTGCCGGCCGCCCGACCAAACGTTCAGCCTGTGGGCAGAGAATCAGCCCTTGGCCAGGTACGCCGACGCCAGCTCTACACTCTTCGCCGGACTCACCTTCACCTGCGCCTCCTCGATCCGCCCCTCCGCATCGATCACCCAATGCGAGCGGATCACGCCCATGTACTTCTTGCCGTACATCGACTTCTCTCCCCACGCGCCGAGCGCCTCGAGCAGCTTGTGGTCGGGATCCGAGAGCAGGTCGTAGGTCAAGCCCTCCTTCTGCCGCCAGCGATCGAGCGCCGGCGGCGGATCCGGGCTGAGACCGGCGACTGCGGCCCCCCCGGCGTCGATCGCGGGCAGACGGTCGCGAAAGCCGCAGGCCTGCTGGGTGCAGCCCGGCGTCGCCGCCTTGGGGTAGGCGAAGAGCAGCAGCTTGCGGCCGCGGTAGTCGCGCAGACGGACGGTCTCTCCAGCGTGGTTTTGCAGCTCCATGTCGGGTAGGGCGTCACCAATGGTCAACAATGCGGTCTCCTTTTCGGCTCGTTCGAGCGGTTGTCGTCGAGGATATTCGCACGCCGGGACGGACGGTTGCGTCGTCCTGTAGCGCCCGACGAGATGGCACGGCCCATGCTTCCCACGGATCCGGCCAGTAGAATCGTCTGCCTGGACATTTCAAGGAGATCGTTCATGCGCCGAGCCCTTCTCACCACTGCACTGCTTGTCGGATACGTCGCCCTTTTCCTCGCCCCGGCCGCTGAGGCGGGCGGCTTCTACATCGTCGGCAAGCTGGGCAGCACCGACACCGCGATCAACGTCGGCGCCGGCTTCGACAGCGTGCTCGACGGCGACGACAACAGCTCGAGCTTTGGCCTCGGACTCAAGCTCGGGCGCCGTCTCGCGGTGCAGGCCGAATACTACGATCTGGGCAAGGTCCCCGGCTTCCGCTCGGCGTGCGCCTTCGAGGAGCCCCTCTGCGTGGCCGGGCTGCCGGTGGAGGCCGACTCCTCCGCCATATCAGTCACCGTTCTGCCCCATCTGCAGCTGACCGAGAGAATCCAGCTCTACGCCAAGCTGGGGTACATCTCCTGGGACACCGACATCTCGGCGGTGCAGGATCAGGGCGGTCAGTTCCTCGACGAGTTCAGCGACGAGGACCTGGTCTGGGGCGGCGGCCTCCGCCTCCAGATTCCAGGCCCGTTGGGCGCCTTCGCCGAGTACGAGCGGATTGCCGACGCCTTCGACACCGTGGCGATCGGCGGCACCTGGGGGTTCTAGCCCGACCTGCCGGGCCGGGCTTTCGACTCAGCCGGCGAAGAGCTGCACCCACAGGACGTCGAAGCACTCGAGCTCACCCGGCCCCACCGCGACACCGAGTCCGGTGGCCGTGACGCGGCGCAGCAGGATGTTCTTGCGGTGGCCGGGGCTGTTCATCCAGCGGTCGACCGTCTCGCCCGGGGTGAACAGGCCCTTGGCGATGTTCTCCGCCACCACGCCCGGCGGCGCGAATCCCGCCGCGCGGGTGCGGCTCTCCGGGGTGCCGCCCTGCGGGCTGCGATGGTCGTAGTAGGACCGGCGCAGCAGATCCTCGGCGTGCCCCTGGGCGGCGGCCTCGAGCCGCCGGTCGCGGCGCACCGGTTCCCGGCCGTGCTCCCCCCGCAGCCGATTGACCGCCTCGAGGGCTTCGGCCCTGGCCGCCTCGAGATCCGCCAGGCGATCGGCCTGGCCCCGCTCGACCGTGCACTGGTGCAGCGCCAGCATGAAGGTGACGACCGGTTGGCCGTCCAGGGTGGCGGTGCCGATGCCCAGATGATCGAAGTCGCCGTGCACCGCCTCGTCGACCCACTGCGGACGGAGGCCGGCGAGCTGCTCGAGAACGCCCGCCGGCGAAGAGCCGACCAGCGCGCTGTCAGACCAGAAGTGCGGCTTGTAGCCGCCGCGGTACAACCGGCCGGTCGTGCGCTCGAGATAGCCGCGATCGGCCGTCAACACTCCCGATGCCGCAATGGCCTCGGCCCGTTCGCGGGCCAGCCGGCAGAGCAGCGGATGGGGCTTCAGCGGCCGGCTGCCGGCGGCGATCCGCGCCAGGTTGAGCTCCGCCGCCGCCGCCCGCCTTACATGCTCGGCCGGGCCGGCACCGCATACCGGACCGGCGGTGACGAGGTACGCAAGCAACATGGCGCCGAGCACAGGGGCGAGTCTACGCCGCCCTGCTCGGTCTACTTTTCGCCTTTCTCCGCGGCCGTCTTCGCGGCCTTCTCCATCTTCTGGCGCAGGCTCAGCGGCCGCATGTCGGTCCAGACCTCCTCGATGTAGTCGAGGCATACCTGCTTGGTGCCCTGCTTGCCCGCGTCTTTCCAGCCCGGCGGGTTCTCGCGCGCGACGAGCCAGATGGAGTACTGCTCTTCATGGTTGATGACCACTTTGTACTGCCGGTCGGCGTCTTCATCCCAGGCCATGGCTCGGTCCTCCATCCGGTCGCTTCGGGGGCCTTCTGCGGATTTGGTGAGTCGAGCCCAGTATAGAGAGTCTGCCGGCGGAGCGGCGCCCGGCGAACCTTCCGGTGGCAGAATGCGTCTTGGTTGATTGAGGCGGCGCCAAGGCCGCCCTGGACCGTGATGGAACTGGAAACCCTCCTCGCCCGCTGCCGCCGCGGCGACGATCTGGCCTGGGAGGCGCTCGTGCGGCAGTACCAGGGCCGCGTCTACGCGGTCGCCTATCACTTCATGCGTGACCGTGAAGAAGCGCGCGACGTGGCGCAAGAGATCTTCATCAAGATCTACCGCGGGCTGGGCAGCATGCGCGAGGGCGACCGCTTCCTGCCCTGGATGCTGCGGCTGGCGCGCAACTGCTGCGTCGACCGGCTGCGCCGGCTCAAGGTGCGCACGCCGCCGGCCGAAGTGCCGGTCGACGAGGCGCCGCAGATCGTCACCGCCGAACCGTCACCCGAGGACTCCTCGCTGGCCGGCGCCCGCCACGGGCTGCTCTATCGCGCCATCGGCAAACTGGGCGACAAGAACCGCGAGATGATCCTGCTGCGCGAGATCCAGGAGCTCAAGCTGCAAGAGATCGCCGAGCTGCTGGGCCTGCCGCTCGGCACCGTCAAATCGCGCTCACACCGGGCGCGGCTCGAGCTGGCCAAGGTGGTGCGGGTGCTCGACCCGTCATACGGAGCCTGACGATGGACTGCCGAGAGCTCGAGGACCGGCTGGAAGCGCTGCTCGACGGCGAGCTCGACGAGGGCGAGCGCCGGCGCTGCGCCCGCCATCTGGAGGTCTGCTCTGGCTGCCGAGAGCTGGTGGAGCCGTTCGAGGTCGCGGCGGCACCGCCCGGAGACCTGGTCGGCGCGGTCCTGGCCCGGACCAGCGGCGCCGCCTGCGGCCGTGCGCAGAGCCTGCTGTGCGCCTGGCTCGACAAGGAGCTGCTCGGCACCGATCAGGAGTTGATGGCGGCGCACCTCGACTCCTGCGCCGAATGCCGGGCGCTGGCCGCGGTCGTGCGCCGCCTGGCGGCGGAGCTGCCGCAGCTGGCCGAGCTGCGCCCCGATCCGGGTTTCGTCGCCGCGGTGCTGGCCGCGACCCTGCCGCCGAGCGTGCGCCTGCGGCGCTGGTGGACCGCCGGCTGGCCGCGGTGGGTGCGCCGGCCGCGGTTCGCCTCGGAAGCGGCGTTTATCGGCACGATGGCCCTGGCGCTGATCTTCGCCACACCGGGCTCGCCGCTCGAGGCGGTGCCGACCAAGGCCCTCGAGCTCGCAAGAACCGACCCGCGGGCGCGGATCGAGACGCCGGTGGCGGCGCTGGAAGAGCGATTCACCACGCAGGTAAAGGAGCCGCTCAGCGCGCGCTACGCCCACGGCGAGGCGGAGATCCGGGCCTGGGCGAAGGCGGCCGAGGCGCGCGGCAGGGTCGTGGCCGACGAGGTCGGCTCCTGGATCGGAACCTCCCGCGGGCGGCTTGCGTCCTTGTTGGGGAGCACCGACGAAAAGGACTCCGGCCACAAAGAGGACGCATCGAATCCAAACCAGGAGAAGCCATGACGAATCCAGCTGAAGAGTTTTCCGCCCAGACACCGGCCGCAACGGCCCAGCCCGCGCCAACCCCCCCACCGGCTCTGCCACCGGCCCTGGCGCCGGCGATCAACGACCCGCGTCGCAAGAAGCCGTTCCTGGCCTCTGTCCTGTCGCTCATGCCCGGGCTGGGACAGGTCTACGTCGGCTACTACAAGCGCGGCTTCATCAACGCC
This sequence comes from Thermoanaerobaculia bacterium, assembly GCA_945787525.1. GTDB lineage: Bacteria > Acidobacteriota > Thermoanaerobaculia > Multivoradales > JAHEKO01 > CALZJC01. Next base: position 4,475 of record CALZJC010000296.1, read on the forward strand.
ATTACCGTCGCGCTGCTCATCACCTTCATCACCCTGCAGATCATCCCGCTGATTCCGCTGGCGGGGATCTTCCTGGCCTTCTTCTGGCTCTACAACATCGTCGACGCCGGTCGCCGCGCCTCGCTGTACAACCAGGCGCTAGCCGGGGGGACCGAGATCGAGCTGCCCGACGACTTCAAGACGCCGAGCTTCGGCGGCTCAATCGCCGGCGGCGCGATCCTCATCGTCATCGGCCTCGTCGTGCTGTCCCACACCGCGTTTGGCGCCTCTCTCGAGTGGCTCGAGAGTTGGTGGCCGCTGGCGGTGATCGGCTTTGGCGGCTATCTGGTGTTCAAGGCCATGCAGGAGAAGTCGGGCGGAGACACCGAGTCGTTCGACTAGTCTGCCCTTCTCACCAGGCTAGCTAGAGGCACCGGGCTCCGCCGGCGAGGAGAACGACGGCAAGCCGGTTGCGGAGACGCAACCGGCTTTGCTCGTTCACTTGCACTGGCAGATGAGCAGGCCCTCGAGGCTCGCGGCAGCCCTGGTGGGTTCCCTCCACCACGGCCGCTCGCAGCCACCCCTCCACGTGGTTCACGCTGTGGCACTTCTCGCAATCGCCGATCGGGTGATAGTGAGTGCCGGCGTTGACGATGCCCCGCATTCGTCCCACCACCTCCGTGTCGACGCCCTGCCATCTGAACTTCCCGGTCTGGCCGCCCCGGTTTGTCGTTTCGCCGTTCTCGTACGCGGCGACGAACTGCCCCTCGAGCGTGCCGTTCAGCGCCTTGGACTGCTCGGAGTCGCACGGCCCGGCATCGATCTCGGCGGTGAACTCGCCGGCCTGCTTCAGCGTTCTACAGGACGGATCTTCGCAGCCCGCTGCGCCCTGCCTTTCGACCTTGAATCGGCCCGTGATGCCCTTGGAAACCTCATGGACACAGATCCTGTCCGCATACGCCTCTCGCGTATCGAACGTCTCATAGTCGCTGACGACCGCGTCGAATGCTTGCCGGCTCATGGCTTCTGCTCCTCCCTGGACCGTGGGGTCCTGCGCAACGTGACTGGCTTCGGCCTGCAGATCAACATAGCAGAGGAGGACCCCTCCCATCGGGCACCTTCGACCGCCAGAGCTCTGGGTTAGGCTTCGCCCCGAATGGGAGCCGCACTGAAGCGCCTGACGACAGGGCAAGCGCGTCGGGTGGCGCTGGCGGCACAGGGCTTCGATCGCCCGCGGCCGGCAGGCCGGGTGGACGTGCGGCATCTGCGGCGTGTAATCCAGCAGCTGGGCCTGCTGCAGATCGACTTCGTCAATGTGCTGCTGCCGGCCCACTACCTG
>CALZJC010000297.1 GCA_945787525.1 Thermoanaerobaculia bacterium
GGGCGACCGCCAGCAGCCGCAGACCCCAGAGGCTTCGGCGTTCGCTCATTCGGTGTCCTTGGGCTGGCCGCTGGGCTCGGCGATGAGGAACTGGTAGAGGCTGTTGCGCAGGCTCTTGGCGTCCAGGTCTCGGGTCAGCTGGCCGCCGAGGGCCACCGAGACCTTGCCGGTCTCTTCGGAGACCACCACCGCCAGGGCGTCGGTCTCCTCGCTGATGCCGAGGGCGGCGCGATGCCGGGTGCCGAACTCCTTGGACAGGTTGGCCTTCTGGGTCAGCGGCAGGAAACAGGCCGCCGCCGCGATCCGGTCGCCCTGGATGATGACCGCTCCGTCGTGCAGCGGCGTCTCGGGGCTGAAAACGTTGAACAGCAGGTCATAGGAGACCTTGGCGTCGAGCACGATGCCGCTCTCGACGTAGTTGCGCAGGCCCTGCAGACGCTGCACGACGATCAGGGCGCCGATCCGGTCCGACGACAGTCCAGAGGCGGCCAGCACGATGTCGTTGATCGCCGTCGCCGCCTCCTCGTGGGCCCCCAGACCCAACAGCGGGTTGCGCCCGAAGCTGGACAGCGCCCGCCGGATCTCCTGCTGGAAGAGCACGACGATGACGACGGGCAGCGCGATGAAGATCTTCTCGAGCAGGCTCTGGAGCGCCGCCAGGCCGGTGGCGCTGGCGACGTAGTAGACGCCGCCGATCAGCAGGATGCCCACCAGTGCCTGGACCGCGCGGGTGCCGCGGATGAGTAGCAGCAGGTTGTAGGCCACCACCGCCACCAGGGCGATGTCGACGAGGTCCTTCCAGCTGACCAGTTCCAGCCAGTCCTGGAAGCTCACGAGGTGCCCTCCCGGGCGCCGCCGCCGGCCGACTCGAGCGCCCGCCAGACGCTTACGAACTGGACCGTCTCCGCCACGTCGTGCACTCGCAAGATGGCGGCGCCGGCGCGCGCCGCGGCGGCCACCGCCGCCAGGCTGCCGCCGAGGCGCCGGTCGGGCGGCGAGTCGCCGGCGAGCTTGGCGATGAAGCTCTTGCGACTGGCGCCGACCACCAGCGGCATTCCCATCTCGCCGAGCTCTTCCAGGCGGCCGAGCAGGACGACGTTCTGCTGCGCCGTCTTGCCAAAGCCGATTCCGGGGTCGACGAGAATCTGCGCCCGGCTGACGCCGGCGGCGACGGCCCGCTCTACGGCCTCCGCCAGCTCGCGCCGCACCTCACCCAGCAGGTCCCCGTAGCGGGCCCGATGCTGCATGCTGCGCAGCGGTCCGCGGCTGTGCATGATGATCAGCGGGCAGGCGGCGTGCGCCGCCGCCCTGGCCAGCTCGGGGTCGGCCAGCAGGCTGATGTCGTTGACCATGTCGGCGCCGGCGGCCAGTGCCGCGGCCGCCACCTCGCCCTTGCGTGTGTCCACCGACAACGGCAGTCGGGTTTCGGCGCGGAGCGCCTCGAGCACGGGCAGCAGCCGGCGCAGCTCCTCGGCTGCCGGCACGGTCTCGGCGCCGTCGCCGTAGACGCCGCCTCCGGGGCGAGTGGACTCGGCGCCCAGGTCCAGCAGGTCGGCGCCGCTGGCGATCATCTGCCTGCCGTGGGCGACCGCCCTCTCGGGGTCGGCAAACAGCCCGCCGTCGCTGAACGAGTCGGGCGTGATGTTGAGCACCCCCATGACCAGGGGGCGCGCGGCGAGCGACAGGGTACGGCCGCCGGGCAGTTGCAGGCTCTCGCCCTGGCGGTCGGGCTTGAGCGCGGCGTTGGGCATTGAGGCCACTGGCGGCTGCCAGGCGCGCGGTTAGTCGCGGCTGCGCTGCGCCGGAGCCACTTCGACGTCCCCGGGTGGCGGCCCGACGGCGGGCTCCGTGTCGGCGCTGTCTCCGGTCGGCTCTTCCTGCCGCCCCGCCCCGGAAGCTCGGCGGGGTTGCGGGGGCTCACTGGGCGCCAGCTCTTCGCCGGTCATCTCCTTGATGATCTTGTAGATCTGACGTCCGTCCAGGGACTCGTACTCGAGCAGATCGAGGGCCAACCGGTCGAGCACCTCACGGCGCTCGGTGAGGATGGTGCTGGCCTTCTGGTAGGCCTCGTTGACCAGCCGTTCGATCTCGCGGTCGATGCGGATGGCGGTGTCCTCGCTGAAATCGGCTCGCTGGGCGAAATCGCGGCCGAGAAAGACCGGCTCGTCCTTGCTGCCGAGTGACAGCGGGCCGAGGTCCGACATGCCCCACTCACAGACCATGCGACGCGCCATGTCGGTCGCCCGCTCGATGTCGTTTCCGGCACCGGTCGTGATGTCGTCCTGGGTCAGCTCCTCGGCCACCCGGCCGCCCATGAGCACCGAGATCTGCCCCTCGACGAACGTCTTGCGGTAGGTGTACTTGTCTTCGAGCGGCAGCTGCATGGTCAGGCCCAGGGCGCGGCCGCGGGGGATGATCGTCACCTTGTGCAGCGGGTCGGTGCCGGCGGTGAAGGCGGCCACCAGCGCATGTCCCGCCTCGTGATAGGCGGTGACCCGGCGCTCCTCGTCGGTGAGCATCAGGGTCTTGCGCTCGACCCCCATCAGAACCTTGTCCTTGGCGAACTCGAAGTCGTCCATCTCGACGCTGTCTTTGCCGTGCCCGGCGGCGACCAGGGCCGCCTCGTTGACCAGGTTGGCCAGGTCGGCGCCGGAGAAGCCGGGCGTGCCCCGGGCGATGACGGCCAGCTCCACGTCATCCGCCAGTGGGATCTCGCGGGTATGGACCTCGAGGATGCCGACGCGGCCGTTGATGTCCGGCCGATCCACGACCACCCTGCGATCGAAGCGGCCCGGCCGGAGCAGGGCCGGATCGAGCACGTCGGGCCGGTTGGTGGCGGCGATCAGGATGACCCCCTCGTTCGACTCGAAACCGTCCATTTCGACCAGCAGCTGGTTGAGCGTTTGCTCGCGCTCGTCGTGGCCGCCGCCCAGACCGGCGCCGCGATGGCGGCCCACCGCGTCGATCTCGTCGATGAAGACGATGCAGGGAGCGTTCTTCTTGCCCTGCTCGAACAGGTCGCGCACCCGGCTGGCGCCGACCCCGACGAACATCTCGACGAAGTCGGATCCGGAGATGGAGAAGAACGGCACCCCCGCTTCGCCGGCGATCGCCCGCGCCAGAAGCGTCTTGCCGGTCCCCGGGGGACCCATCAGGAGCACCCCCTTGGGGATCTTGCCGCCCAGCTTCTGGAACTTCTGCGGCTCCTTGAGGAAATCGACGATCTCCGCCAGCTCTTCTTTCGCCTCCTCGATGCCGGCGACGTCCTTGAAGGTGACCTTCTTGCCCGTTAGGTTGAGCAGCTTGGCCTTGCTCTTGCCGAACGACAGTGCCTTGTTGCCGCCGGACTGCATCTGGCGCATGAAGAAGATCCACAGCCCGATGATCAGCAGAAAGGGGGCCCAGCCGAAGAGGAACTGCAGCAGCGGGTTGTCCTTGGGCTCCTCGGCCTGGATGGCGACGCCGGCGTCGCGCAGCTCCTGCACCAGGTCCGGATACTCCGGCACATACGTGTGGAACTCGTTCTGCCCGTCGCCGCTCGACTCGTTGTAGGTGCCCGAAAGATCGTTGCCGCGGATCGTCACCTGCTCCACCCGACCCTGCTGGATGTCCTCCATGAACTCGCTGAAGGTGATCTGCTGACGGTTCATCCGCCCCGTCTGGAAGGCATTCCAGAGCAGGATCACGACGACGAAGATCGCCACCCAGACGACGAGTGTTCTGATGGTCGGGTTCAAAGTTGGCCGGGCCTCTCGGGTGTTGGGCGTGATCCCCGGGTCTCGATACGTTGGTAGCTTATAACGTGTTCACGTAGCGCCGGTTGACGCGTCGCGGTCCTGTCCCTCTCTTCGCGCGGCAGGGCGCCGAGGATGCGGGCCGGTGAAGAAGTCAGTCCTCGATGATCTCGCCGATGTAGGACAGATTGCCCCACCGGCCCTCGTACTGCATGCCGTAGCCGACAAAAACCCCGGTGCGCTCTGACGAGAACAGCTGGTAGTCGGGCTGGAAGTCGGTCGTGCGTTCGCCCTTGACGTCGATCAGGGAGGCGAAAAGTACCCGCCGCGCGCCACGCTGCTGGAACTGGCTCTTCAGGTAGGTCTCGATCACACCGGTGGATACGATGTCCTTGACCACCAGAATGTCCTGGCCCGAGATATCGAGCTCGAGCGGGTAGCCCACCTCGAGGATGTCTCCGCCGCGGCCGCTCGCGGCGTAGTGCACCTGGACGAACGTGTAGCGGATCGGCTCGGCCATCGTGCGGATCAGGTCGGCGAGAAACAGCACCGACCCGCCGACGATGGAGATGAACAGGGGGTCCTCGAGCGGCTTGTCGCGCTGCAGTCTCTGGCCGAGGCCTTTGACGCGGCGCTGGACCTCGTTTGCTTCGAACACGAGCTTGATATTGGGTTGCTTCACGTGTTTTCAATCTCCGCCAGCCAGACTTGCAATCCCGGGGCCAGCCGGCAATCGTGGTCCACCGTCACACCCGGTACCCAGACAATCCTACCTCTGACCTCGAGTAAAGGCAGGCGGTCGCGCTGGCGCCTCGGCACACGCCGGTCGATCAGAACCTCTTTGAGCCGCCGCCGGTGGTCGCAGCCGAGGGGCCTGATGCGGTCGCCGGGGCGCCGACTGCGCACCGTGACCGGCTCTCCCGGCCGCAGACGCAGAGCCAGACCGGTGCGATCGGCGGCGCCGCGCAGCATCCAGGCCTGCTGGGTCGACGGCGCCAGCCGCAGCTTGAGGCCCACCTCCGGGATCTCCACCTCGCCCGGCGGCGCGAAGGTACGGCGGAAGGGGCGCGACCGCTCGGGTTTGGGGGCCGGCTCGATGCGCAGCCTGCCGTTGCGTGACCGCCAGCGCCAGCCGTCGCCATGGTCGCAGCCGACCTCGGCCCCGGCCTCGAGCTGGCGTCGCAGCTCGCGGCGAGCGTCGCGGCCGGGCGGATAGGGCCGGCCGGCCAGCTGGGCGGCGCGGGCGAGGG
>CALZJC010000298.1 GCA_945787525.1 Thermoanaerobaculia bacterium
CAGCTGGTTAGAGCGCTACGTTGACATCGTAGAGGTCAGCGGTTCAAGTCCGCTCGGGCCTACCATCATGGTTCTGGAGACGAAGCAGTTCAAGAAGTACGCGGTTCAAGAAAGCGGCTCAGGAAACATGCCCAGGCGCTTAGCTCAGCTGGTTAGAGCGCTACCTTCACACGGTAGAGGTCAGCGGTTCGAGTCCGCTAGCGCCTACCAGAGGTCCCCGCTCACCACCACTACGCCGCCCAGGGCGGCCTGAGCGACTGCAATCCCGCATTTCGTTCGCGCCTGAGTCTCAGGAGGGTCGAGGTATGCCCGAATCACCCCAGCTGCTGCCGCTAGAGCTTCCCGACGGATCCGTCACGGAGGTGGCGCCGGGTACCACACCGCTCGCCGTGGCGGCGGGCATCGGCCCGGGGCTGGCGCGGGCCGCCATCGGCGCCGAGCTCGACGGCAGGGCCATCGACCTGCGTCTGCCGCTGACCGAGGGCGGCCGCTTCCGGCTGTTCACGGCGCGCGATCCCGAGTCCGGCGATTTCATCCGCCATAGCGCCGAGCACGTGCTGGCCGACGCGGTCAAGCGGCTGTGGCCGGACGTGGAGATCGACGTCGGCCGGGTCGACCACTCGGAGAAGTTCCAGTACGACTTCCGCTTCGAGCGCGCCTTCACGCCCGAGGATCTGGAGCAGATCGAGGCCAAGATGCGCGAGATCCTGGCCGAGGACCATCCGTTCGAGCGCCAGGAGCTGGAACGCGAGGCGGCGGCGGAGCTCTTCCGCGGCATGGGCGAGAGCCTCAAGGTCGAGCGTCTGGCCGACATTCCGGAGGGCGAGCCGATCAGCATCTTTCGCGACGGCGACTTCACCGATCTCTGCCGCGGACCCCACGTCCAGCGGCTGAGCCAGATCGGCGCGGTCAAGCTGCTCGAGGCCTCGGGCGTCTACTGGAAGGGCGACGACCGCAACGAGATGCTGCAACGCATCTATGGCACCGCCTTCGCGACGGCCGACGAGATGAAGGCCTACGAGGAGCAGTTCGAGGCGGCGCGCGCCCGCGACCATCGCAAGCTGGGGCCCGAGCTGGACCTGTTCAGCTTCGACCCGCTGGCGCCGGCGATGCCGTTCTTCCACCCCAAGGGCGCCTTCATCTACAACGAGCTGGTCGACTTCGTGCGCGAGCTTCAGAACGGCCGCGGCTATGGCGAGGTGGTGACGCCGCAGATACTCGACATCGACCTCTGGCACGCCTCCGGCCACTACGACTACTACCGCGAGGGCATGTTCTTCACCGAGGCGGAAGACAAGTCCATGGCGGTCAAGCCGATGAACTGCCCGACCCACTGCCTGATCTACAAGACGCGCCTGCGCTCCTATCGCGACCTGCCGATCCGCTACGGCGATTTCGGCCGCCTGCATCGCTACGAGAAGAGCGGTGTCACGTCGGGTCTCACCCGGGTGCGCTCGTTTGCCCAGGACGACGCCCACGTCTTCTGCACGCCGGAGCAGAGCGAAGACGAAGTGCTGGCGGCCGTCGAGATGATCCGGGAGATCTACGACACCTTCGGCTTCGACGACCAGTTGGAGCTGTCGACGAGGCCCGAGAAGAGGCTTGGCAGCGACGAGCTGTGGGACCGCGCCGAGGCCACCCTCGAGGCGGCGCTGGCGCGGACCGGGCTCGACTACGACGTCAACGAGGGCGACGGCGCCTTCTACGGTCCGAAGGTCGATTTCCAGATCCGCGACGCCATCGGTCGCAGCTGGCAGCTCGGTACCGTGCAGCTCGACTTCCAGATGCCCGAGCGATTCGGCCTCCAGTACATCGGCGCCGACGGCGCCGAGCACCAGCCGGTGATGATCCACCGCGCCATGCTGGGCTCGATCGAGCGTTTCATCGGCATCCTGATCGAGCACACCGCGGGCGCTTTCCCGTTGTGGCTGGCGCCGGTGCAGGCGGTGGTGCTGCCGGTCTCCGAGAAGTTCGGCGAGTATGCGGCCGGGGTGCGCGATCGGCTGGTCGAGGCCGGCGCGCGGGCCGAGCTGGACGGGCGCAACGAGAAGCTGGGCTATCGCATCCGCGAGGCGCAGCTGGCCAAGGTGCCCTACATGCTGGTGGTCGGTGCCAAGGAGGAGGAGGCCGGCACCGTCGCCGTCCGCCTGCGCACCGGCGAGGATCGCGGCCCGCAGCCGACGGACGCCCTGGCCGAGCACATCGGCAAGCTCACCAGGACCCGCAGTCTCGAACTGTGACGTTCGAGCTCCGTCTGACCGTTCTGCTGGCCCTCAACCGCGCTTGAGCAGCAGCGCCCGGCGTTTCTCGATCGCTTCGAGCCAGAACGGCACGAACATCCACAGGTCGCGCAGGCTGCGGTGCAGGCTGTTGAGCAGCCGGTAGATCCGCTTGGCGAGCACCGCGTGGCAGTCGAGCAGCGCGCTGACGGTTGCCTCGCGTTCGTCGCGTGTCAACCCGGCGTTCGACTTCATCTGGTCGGTGACGGCGCGGCCCGCGGCGCCCAGCTCGGAGACCTGGCGGCAGATGATCGGTACCTCGATGACGTAGTGATCGAGGATCTCCATCTCGTCAAAGCGCACCCCCCGTAGGGACAGGATCGAGCGCAGCTTCGAGGCGAGGTCGTCGGCCACCAGCTCGAGGAACTCCTCCAGCTCCTGCCAGGCCCTGCCGTAGGGGATCATCCTCTCCTGCTGCAGCGCCTCCATGGCGGTACTCAGACGGTGGCGCCGGGTCGACTCCAGCTTCTGCAGGTAGATCTGCAGATGGGCCACCGAGGCATGCAGCCATTCGGCCTCTTCGATGTCGCGGGGGAACTTCCGCGACATGAAGTAGTCGGCGTTGTGGCGGCCGCGCGGGTCGGCCTCCATCAGCCGGCCGAAGGAGTCCTGCAGGTAGGCGTGGAGCTTGCCGATGGAGACGCACAGCAGCTTGCGGGCGGCGCTCAGCTTGCCGTCGGGGATCTCGCCCGGGAACTCCTCCAGATCGGCCAGCAGGCCGCGGTCGAGCAGCTCCAGGCCGAGCTGCGCGTCTCAGCGGGCTCGTTCGAGCTCCGCAATGCACGACGGCTCCGTCATCAGCGGGGCGAGCTGGCTTCGCATCAACTCGGTCACCTTGCGCACCTGGACCCAGATCTCACGCAGACGTTCCGGCGAGCAGTGGAGGATCGCGTAGTTGCTCTCGAGGACGGTGTCGAGAAGGTCGACGCAGCCCAGGATCGAGCGGATGCGGGGGTTCTGCCAGTTGCGTCGCTCGAGCGCCCAGTCTGAGGCCGAGACGCCCGGCGGCAGCTCGACCGGCTCGGTGCCGACCAGGATGAGCTGCGCGGCGTGGCGCTGCTCGGCGCTTGACGACAGCTGGCGGCGGCGAAACTCCAGCAGGTGGTGCGTCACGGCCGGCCTCCGGCAGCGGTGATCGGTTGATGGCAGAGGGCGAGGCCGGGCATGAGCGGATGCTCCTGGCGTCCAGGGTACGCCACCCACGGACCGTTCGGCCGTGAACTGCTGCACTGTCTGGCTGCCGCGAGGCGCGAGCTAGCCGAGCGACTCGACGCCGGATCCGTCGACCGGCGCTGGCTGGCGGCGCAGACGCCGTCGCGTCGAGTAGGGGAAGAAGTCGAGGACCTCGCCCCCCTGGTTGCGTCGCTGCGCGTCGTGCCAGAACTCGATATCGAACAGATCGGCGTGGTGGCGCCGGAAGGTCTCGAACAGCTCGCCGTCGAGACCCAGGAACGCGGGGAACTCCTCCGGGAAGACGTCGTCTTCGCCGACCGAGAACCAGGGGCCGGCGGCCATCTCGTCCTCCGGGGTTCGTGGCGGTGGGATGCGGCGGAAGCGGCAGTCGCTGAGCGGGCACAGCTCGTCGTAGTCGTAGAAGACCACCCGCCCGTGGCGGGTGACGCCGAAGTTCTTGAGCTGGATGTCGCCGGCGAAGATGTCCGCCGCGGCCAGCTCCTTGAGGGTCCGGCCCCAGTCGATCACTGCCGGTAGCGCTTCATCCGCCGCGCCTTCCTGCAGATGGATGTCGAGCGGCGTCACCCGGCGGCCGATATAGAGGTGGTCGACGATCACCCGGTCGCCGTCGAGCTTCACGGTCTCACCCGCTTCCCGCAGCAGCTCCTGCAGGGTCTCGTCGGAGAAGCGTTGGCGCGGAAAGTCCAGGCGTTCGAACTCCTGGAAGTCGACCAGCCGGCCGACCCGATCGTGGCGCAGCACCTGCCTGTAGCGGGCGCGCACCTCCTCGGCAGTGGTGTTCTTGGGTGGCGCGAAGCGGTCGCGGATGACCTTGAAGACGAACTCGTAGGAGGGCAGGGTGAAGACGGTCATGACCATGCCCGGCTTGCCCGGCGCCGGTACGAACTGCTCGTCGGTGGCACGGATGGCCCTCACCAGGTCGCCGTAGAACTCGGTCTTGCCGTGCTTGTTGTAGCCCAGCGAGATGTACAGCTCGGCCGTGCGTTTGCGCGGCAGGATGGAGTGCAGGAAGCCGAGCACCACGCGCGGGTTGCGCACGTCGCCGTGGACGTCCCAACGGGCGACGCTGAAGAGCACGCTGGCCTCGTTTTCGGTCGGCAGCACAGCGTCGACGCTGAGGCCGTATTCGTCGTTTACCAGGCACAGAATCACCGGCATGAGCTCGTCGCCGCGGCGGGCGCGGCCGACGACATAGGCGCCCTTGTTGCGCAAGAAGAGCGGTCTGAGCACATCGAGGGCCTCGATCTCGTCGTCTCCCATGCCGTCGCGCAGCCCCTGGCGAATCGCCTCGGCGGCCAGCTTGGCGTCGCCCTCCAGATCGCGGAACGGCGCGTCGAGCCCGGCTTTCTCGAGAATCTTGCGCACCACCCGCTCGTCGACCCCGCGCACGGCGTAGGTGCGGGCGCTGGCCAGCTCCCAGCCGGCGTAGGGCAGGGGCGG
>CALZJC010000299.1 GCA_945787525.1 Thermoanaerobaculia bacterium
TCCTGGCGACGGATCCGGTGCCGGACGAGTGGTTCGGCGAGCGCCACGGCATTCGCTTCGTCGAGCTGGATCGGCTGCTGGCCAAGGCGGACATCGTCAGTCTTCATCTGGCGCCGCCCAAAGGCGGCGAAACGCTGCTCGACGGTAAGCGGCTGGCGCTGCTCAAGCCGGAGGCGATCCTCGTCAACACCGCCCGCGGCGGGCTGGTGGACGAGGCCGCCTTGTACGACCTCCTGGCCGCGGGTAGGCTGGCGGGGGCGTTCCTCGACGTCTTCGCCGACGAGCCCTACCAGGGCCCTCTGAGCGAGCTCTCGCAGGTGCTGCTGTCCCCCCACATCGGCTCGTACGCGGTCGAGACACGGGTCCGCATGGAGACCGAGGCGGCCGAGCAGCTGCTCGCGGCGCTGGCTGGGGAAGGCGCCTGATGGCCCGGGCGCTGGTCACCGGCGGAGCCGGGTTCCTGGGCAGCCATATCGCCGACGCCCTGACCGAGCGGGGCTTCGAGGTCACCGTCTTCGATCGGCGGGATTCAGAGCACCTGCGCTCCGGACAGCGGATGGTCGCCGGCGACCTGCTCGAGACCGAGCCCCTGGCCGCCGCCGCCGAAGGCTGCGACTGCCTCTTCCACCTGGCAGCGCTCGCCGATCTCGAGCACGCGAGCAGCGACCCCGTCGCCGCCACCCGCCACAACGTGCTGGGCACCGTGCAGGCGCTCGAGGCGGCCCGGCAGGCCGGGGTGAAGCGCTTTCTTTTCGCCAGCACGGTCTACGTCTACAGCCGCGCCGGCGGCTTCTACCGCTGCAGCAAACAGGCCGGCGAGGCCTACGTCGAGGAGTACGGGCGCCAATTCGACATGGGCTACACCATCCTGCGCTACGGCAGCCTGTACGGCCCTCGGGCGACGGAGACCAACGGCGTCTACCGGCTGCTGCGCCAGGCGCTGGAAGGCGGCAGCATCCGCCACGTCGGCCGTCCCGACGACTCGCGCGAGTATGTGCACGTCGAGGACGCGGCACGACTCAGTGTCGACGCTCTCCGGGAGGAGTTCGAGAACCAGCGGCTGGTCATCACCGGTCAGCACCCGATGCGCCTGCGCGACCTGTTCACCATGTTCTCGGAGATTCTCGGCCGGCCGATCGAGATCGACTACGCGGAGCCCGAAGAGGGCCTGGCCGATACCCACTACCGGGTCACCCCCTACGCCTTCAGCCCGCGGGTCGGCCGCAAGCTGACCGCCAACTGCTACGTCGACATGGGACAGGGCATCCTGCAGATGCTGGAAGAGATGCACCGGTGAACGCCGCCATCGTCACCGCCCGCGCCGGCAGCAAGTCGATCCGCGACAAGAACGTGCACCCGGTCGGCGGGCGGCCGCTGCTGGCCTATCCGCTGCAGGCGGCGCTCGACGCGGCGCGGGTGGACGCCGTCTACGTTTCCACCGACGGCGCCGCCATCGCAGAGGTGTCGCGGCGCATGGGCTGCGCGGTGATTGAGCGACCCGACGAGCTGGCCGGAGACGAGGTGAATCACGGCGACGTCATTCGCCATGCGGTCGAGCACGTGGCCGAGCAACGACCGCGGCTGGCCAACGTCGTCCTGCTGTTGGGCAACACCGTGATGATCGACGGCGAGCTGATCGATCACTGCCTGGGCCTGCTCGACGAGCGCCCCGATCTCGACTCGGTGATGACCGTCTGGGAGGCCGCCGACGACCACCCGCTGCGCGCCCTCGAGATCCGTGACGGCCGGCTGCAGCCATATGGCGATGCCGACCGCCAGGTCTCCACCGAACGCCAGTCGTACCCCAAGGCGTACTACTACGACCAGGGGATCTGGGCTTTCCGCAAGGAGTGCGCGGCCCGACGCGACGGCCCCAACCCCTGGTGGTGGATGGGACGTAACTGCCACCCGGTGGTCCGCACCTGGGTCACCGGCCGCGACGTGCACACGCCGTTCGACGTGGCGATCGCCGAATGGTGGCTCGGGCATCGGCCGGAGTCGAGCGCCCCATGACCGGCCAGGGCGATCGCCCGGTGGCCCCCCTGCGCGGCATCGCCTTCGACTTCGACGGCGTCATCCTGGAGTCCGGATCGATCAAACAGCGGGCGTTTCTCGACCTGTTCGCCGACCGTCCCGACCTGCGGCCACGGGTCCTGGCGCATCACCGCCAGAATCTCGGCGTCTCGCGCTACGACAAGCTGGCCTGGATCCACCGCGAACTGCTCGGCCAGCCGCTGAGCCCGGCGCAGCTCGCCGAGCAGGGGCGGCGCTACTCGAGCCTGGTGCTGGAACAGGTGCTCGCCTGCCCCCTGGTGCCCGGCGCCGAGGAACTGCTGCGCCAGCTCGCGGGCCGGCTGCTCTGCTTCGTGGTCTCGGCGACTCCGCAGGAGGAGCTGGAGCTGATCGTCGCCCGCCGCGGGCTGGGCGGCTACTTTCGCGAGCTGCGGGGAGCGCCGGGAGCCAAGGCCGACATCCTCGGCGATCTGATGCGCCGGCACGGGCTGGCGCCGGACGAGCTGGTCATGGTCGGCGACGGGCTGTCCGACTACCAGGCGGCGCGGCAGGCGGGAGTGGAGTTCGTGCTCCGCCACACCGCGGAGCAGGAAGAGCTCTTCCGCGAGGTCGAGGTCCCCAGGGTGCGCGACATGACCGAGCTGGGGCGATGGATCGAGAGCCGCCTGGAGACCGGTGCGGCACAGCCGGCGGGCGCCGGGGACGGAGCGCGGGCGTCATGACGGCGCCGGACAGCCTGCCCGACGTCGCCGTCGTCGGCTGCGGCGCCTGGGGCAAGAACCTGGTCCGCAACTTCAGCCGGCTGGGGGCGCTGGCGGCGGTCTGCGACCCGGACGAGGCCGGCCGCCGACTGGCGACGGAGATCGCACCCGGTGTCGAGGTGAGCGACAGCCTCGAAGCGGCCCTCGCCTGCCCGGCGATCGCCATCGCCACTCCGGCGGAGACCCACTACGAGCTGGCGCGTCGTGCCCTGCTGGCGGACCGCGACGTCTTCGTCGAGAAGCCGCTGGCCCTGACCTACGAACAGGGCGCCGAGCTGGTTCGGCTGGCCGAAGAGCACCAACGCATCCTGATGGTCGGCCACGTCCTCGAGTACCACCCGGCGGTGATCCGACTTCTCGAGCTCGTCGCCAGCGGCGAGCTCGGCCGCGTGCACTACATCTACTCGCATCGACTCAGCCTGGGCAAGGTGCGGCGCGAGGAGAACATCCTCTGGAGCTTCGCGCCGCACGACATCGCCGTGATCCTGCGCCTCACCGGCCTCATGCCGGTGCGGGTCTCCGCCACCGGCGGCAGCTACCTGCAGCCCGGCATCGCCGACGTCACCGTCACCAGCCTGGAGTTCGCCGACGGCGAGCGGGCCCACATCCACGTCTCCTGGCTGCATCCGTTCAAGGAGCAGCGGCTGGTGGTGGTCGGCTCGCGCAAGATGGCCAGCTTCGACGACGTCGGCAAACGGCTGGTGCTCTACGACCAGCGGGTCGAGCTGCACAACGGCACGCCGCTGCCGATTCGCCACGCCGGCGACACGGTGCCGTTCGCCGACGATGAGCCGCTACGGAGCGAGTGCCAGGCGTTTCTCGAAGCCGTCGCCGACCGCCGGCCGCCGCTCACCGATGGGAGCTCGGGGCTGCGTGTGCTGGAGGTCCTGGAGGCGGCGCAGCTATCGTTGGCCCGCCAGGGCGTTCCGGTGGCGCTCACCCGGCCGACCGAGCGCAACGCGACTTGAGCGAGCCACGAATGTCCGAGTACTTCGTCCATCCCACCGCCTGCGTCGACGACGGCGCCCGAATAGGCCCGGGCACTTCGATCTGGCACTTCTGCCACGTCATGGGAGGCGCCCGAATCGGCGGCCGCTGCAGCCTCGGCCAGAACGTCTTCGTGGCCGGCGAGGTGGTCGTGGGAGAGAACGTCAAGATCCAGAACAACGTCTCCCTCTACGCCGGCGTCGTGCTCGAGGACGACGTCTTCTGCGGGCCGTCGTGCGTCTTCACGAACATCCGCAACCCACGTTCTCAGGTCGTGCGCCGCCATCTCTACGAGACCACCCTGGTCCAGCGCGGCGCCTCGATCGGCGCCAACGCCACCGTCGTCTGCGGCGTGACGATCGGCCGCTACGCCTTCGTCGGCGCCGGGGCGGTGGTCAACCGCGACGTGCCCGACTACGCCCTGATGCTCGGCGTCCCGGCCGGCCGCCGGGGCTGGATGAGCCGCCACGGGCACCGGCTGGAGGGCGAAGCAGGCGCCGAGCTGGTCTGCCCGGAGAGTGGCTGGCGGTATCGCGAAACCGAACCGGGCCTGCTCCGCTGCCTCGACTGGCCGGAGGACAAGCCCCTCGAGGAGCCCTCGCCATGACACCCGTGCCCCTGATCGACCTCAAGGCCCAGTATGCTTCCCTGCGCGACGAGCTGCGCGAGGCCATCGATGGCGTCCTCGAATCGCAGCGCTTCATTCTCGGCCCCGAAGTGGAGGCGCTCGAGGAGGAGGTCGCCGCCTACTGCGGCGCCGGGCACGGCATCGGCGTCTCCTCCGGCACCGACGCCCTGCTGGTCGCCCTGATGGCGCTCGACGTCGGTCCCGGCGACGAGGTCGTCACCACGCCCTTCAGCTTCTTCGCCACCGCCGGGGTGGTGGCGCGGCTCGGCGCCCGCCCGATCTTCGTGGACATCGATCCGCGGACCTTCAACCTGGACCCGGCGGGGCTCGAAGCGGCCATCTCACCACGCACCAAGGTCATCATGCCGGTCCACCTGTTCGGACAGACCGCCGACATGGACCCGATCGTCGCCACCGCCTGCGAGGCCGGCGTGGCGGTGGTCGAGGACGCCGCCCAGGCCATCGGCGCCGACTACCACGGCAAGAGCGCCGGCAACCTCGGCG
>CALZJC010000300.1 GCA_945787525.1 Thermoanaerobaculia bacterium
GCCCATTCCCGATCGACTTCCCAGGCCCACACGCGGGCGCCGGCGCGCGCCAGTTCGCCCGTCAACACACCTCCACCGGGACCGATCTCGACAACTCGGCGGTCCCGCGGGCACAGAAAGTCGACCAGCGGCCGGCAGAGACCGGGGTGACGCAGATGGTGCTGGCCGTAGCGCTTCTTGAGACGGGGTGCGGCGGCCATGGTCGGACTTTAGCCCGACCGTCCTGCGACGCGCCTCACACCCGCCAACTCGCCGGTTTTGTTATCGTCGAGAGCCAGATGGCCGAGTTGCACTCACTCGACGCCCAAGAACTGCAGCGCTTCCTCGAGCGCCGGCGGGCCAGCCCGTCCTTCCCGTTGGAGATGAGCCTGGCCGACAACCTGACGGAGATCCTGCGCAAAGCCGACGAGTTCGTGCCCTCGAAGGCCGGCTCGATCCTGCTCGACAACCCGACCGAGAAGAAGAAGGAACGGCACCAGAACACACTCACCTTCATCGCCGCCTTCGGCGCCAAATCGCGACTGCTCGTCGGCCGCAGGATCCCCGCCGACAAGGGCATAGCGGGCTGGGTCTATATCAAGGGCAAGTCCTACTGCACGCCGGACGTGCAGAACGACCCGCTCTTCTACTCGGCCTTCGACAAGGAGAACGACTACTACACCCACTCGCTCGTCGCCATCCCGATCCGCATCGAGCAGGAGGTCTGCGGGGTGCTCGAGCTGGTCAACCGGCGCGACTCGAAGTCCTACAGCCAGCAGGACCTCAACCTGCTGGAGATCTTCGCCGGCTACATGTCGGTCTCGATCCAGAACGTGCTCGACGGCAGGCTGGCGCAGGAGATCGCCAAACGCGACAACCTGACCGGCCTCTACAACGACCGCTATCTGCACATCGCCCTGTCGCAGAGCATCAAGGACTGCTGGGAGCGGGACAGCGATCTGTCGCTGCTGTTCCTGGATCTGGATTTCTTCAAACGGGTCAACGACTCGCACGGCCACCTGGCGGGCAGTCAGGTGCTGCGCGAGGTCGGCCGGCTGCTCGATGAGACGAGCCGTCCGGCGAAGGCCGTCGCCGCCCGCTACGGCGGCGATGAGTTCGTGCTGGCGCTGCCCGGCCTGGACCTCGACGCCGCCATCGATCTGGCGGAGATAATCCGCGAGGCGATCGTCACCACCACGTTCTGCCCCGGCCACGGAGAGATTCAGCCCGACCCGCTGAACCTCAAAGGCATCACCTGCTCGGTCGGCGTCGCCAGCCTGCACCGGCACGTCAGCGACCGCGCCGACGTAGAGAGCTGCAAGAGCACTCTGCTGCGGCTGGCCGACTCCGCCATGTACGTCGCCAAGGAGACCGGTCGCAACCGGACGGCGGTGGCCGGCGAGCCGGTCAGGCGGCGCGACAGCTAGCCTGGCTGGCTCGGGCTGCCGGCGCATCCCGACGCCCCCAGGGGTGCTAGAATCGCCGGGCGCCGCGACGCGTCGCGGAGGCGCTCCCACGACACTCGATCGGGCATCTGCAGCCCCCCGGAAGCGATAGCCATGAGCACGCTCGTACGCTCCGCCAGCAAACCGATCTCGCCGGCCAACGTGCATGACTCGCTGCGCCGTCACATGCTTGCCGACGGCTTCTCGCTGGTCCTCGACCTCGAGCGCAGCAGCGGCTCCTGGATCTACGACTCGCTCAGCGGGCGACGTCTGCTGGACGTTTTCACCTCGTATTCGACGCTGCCGCTGGGCTACAACCACCCCGGCTTCAGCGAGCCGGAGTATCGCGACAAGCTGCTAGCGGCGGCGGTCAACAAGCCGGCCAACTCGGATCTCTACTCCACCCAGATGGCCGACTTCGTCGCCACCCTGGCCCGCACCGTGCCGGCGCCGATGGACCGCCACATGTTCTTCATCGAAGGGGGCGCGCTGGCGGTCGAGAACGCGCTGAAGGCGGCCTTTGACTGGAAGGTGCGCAAGAACATGGCCGCTGGCCGCGGCGAGATCGGTCATCGCGTGATCCACTTCGAGCAGGCGTTTCACGGCCGCAGCGGCTACACAATGTCGCTCACCAACACCGACCCGCGCAAGACCGACCTCTACCCCAAGTTCGCCGGCTGGCCGCGAATCCCGAATCCCAAGCTCACCTTTCCGCTCACCGCCGAGATCCTGGCGGACGTGGAAGCGGCGGAACGGCGCGCGGTGGCCGAGATCGAGGCCGCGCTGACCCGCACACCGCACGAGATCGCCGCCCTGATCATCGAGCCTATCCAGGGCGAAGGCGGCGACAACCACTTCCGGCAGGAGTTCCTCGTCGAGTTGCGGCGGTTGGCCGACGAAGGCGACTTCCTGCTCATCTTCGACGAGATCCAGACCGGTTTCGGGACGACCGGTCGTTGGTGGTGCTTCGAGCACTTCGACGTCCTGCCCGACATCTTCGCGTTCGGCAAGAAGAGCCAGGTCTGCGGCATCTGCGCCGGACCCCGTCTGGACGAGGTGGAGTCGGTCTTTGAGCTGTCGAGCCGCATCAACTCGACCTGGGGCGGCAACCTGGCCGACATGGTGCGCTGTCAGCGCATCGTCGAGCTCGTCGAGCAGGAGGAGCTGCTCGACAACGCCCGCCGCGTCGGCCTGCAGCTGGTGGGCGGGTTCGAGAAGCTGGCGGAGCGCTTCGAGGGCCGGGTCTCCAACCCGCGCGGCCGCGGCATGTTCGCGGCCTTCGACCTGCCCGACCGGGAGATCAGACGCGCCGCGCTCCAACGGATGCGCACGGCCGGCGTGTTGGCGCTCCCGTCGGGACCGCGCGCGATCCGCTTCCGACCGGCGCTGAATCTGACCGCCGAGGAGGCCGACGAGGCCCTGCGCCGCACGGGTCAGGCAGTGGAGGCCGTACTGTGAGGCCGCCCCCGGGCGGCACGCTTCACCGGCTGGCAGCCGGTTTTCTGCGGAAATCGGGCCAACGTCGTAATCTACTCCGTTATCGGCGTGTAGCCGCATTTTCGCAACGTATTGAATTGAAATGACTTACCAAGATTGCACAATCCCTTGTGCAAACCGCGACAAGTGTCGGAGCTTCCGTGCTTTGCGGCGATTTCGGGGTGGTCTATCCACAGAGATTTCCACAGGCGCTGTGGACGGACCCCGGGGCCGTGCGCAGCACTGCTGACCCGAACCAGACGAGGTAATCCCAATGACGGTTGACACACAAGCAGCGGCGACCGATGTGCTGCGTCGGCTCGGCATCAACGAAGAGAATCCGGGGGCTTTCTGCGGCACCTGGCTCGACACCTCCGGCGAGCCGCTGGAGTCGCGCAACCCCGCAAGCGGCGAAGTCCTGGCCAGCGTCCGCGCCGTCGGCGAGGGCGACTACGAGCGCGTCGCGGCGGTCGCGGTAGAGGCGTTCGAGACCTGGCGTCAGTGGACTGCCCCGGCCCGCGGCGAGATCGTGCGCCAGCTCGGCAACGAGCTGCGGCTGCACAAGGAGGATCTGGGCCGCCTGGTCAGCCTGGAGGCCGGCAAGGTCCTCAGCGAGGGGCTGGGCGAGGTGCAGGAGATGATCGACATGGCCGACCTCGCCGTCGGCATGTCGCGCCAGCTCTATGGGCTCTCGATGCACTCGGAACGGCCGCAGCACCGGATGTACGAGCAGTGGCATCCACTCGGCCCGGTGGGCATCGTCACCGCTTTCAACTTCCCGGTGGCGGTCTGGGCCTGGAACGCCATGGTGGCGGCGATCTGCGGCGACTCGATGATCTGGAAGCCGTCGCAGAAGACCCCGCTGTGCGGCCTGGCGATCACCCGTATCGCCGAGCGCGTGCTGACCGCCAACGATGCCCCACCGATCTTCGGCCTGGCGGTCGGCGACCGTCATCAGGTGGGTGGCCCACTGGTGGCCGACCGGCGGGTGCCGCTGATCTCGGCTACCGGCTCGGTGACCATGGGCCGCGCCATCGGCAAGGTCGTGTCCGACCGGCTGGGGCGCAGTCTGCTCGAGCTGGGCGGCAACAACGGCATCATCGTCATGGACGACGCCGATCTCGACCTGTCGCTGCGCGCCGTACTGTTTGCCGCCGTCGGCACCGCCGGCCAGCGGTGCACGTCCAACCGGCGGTTGCTGCTCCAGCGCGGCATCGCGGACGAGATGAAGCGCCGCCTGGTCGACGCCTACCAGTCGGTGCGCATCGGCGATCCGCTGGATCCGGCGACCCTGATGGGACCGCTCATCGACGAGAACGCCGTCGACGACATGATGCGGGCGCTCGACACCGTGCGCCAGCAGGGCGGCACGGTTCTCTACGGCGGCGAGCGCCACGAGCTGGGCGGCTGCTATGTGCAGCCGACCCTGGTCGAGGCCCCGGCCGGGCTGCCGATCACCTGCGAGGAGACCTTCGCGCCGATCCTCTATCTGACCGAGTTCGACGACCTGGACGAGGCGATCGCCCTGCACAACAGCGTGCCGCAGGGACTGTCGTCGGCTATCTTCACCCTGAACGTCCGCTCCGCCGAGCGCTTCCTTGCCGCGACCGGCAGTGACTGCGGCATCGCCAACGTCAACATCGGCACCTCCGGCGCCGAGATCGGCGGCGCCTTCGGCGGCGAGAAGGAGACCGGCGGCGGCCGCGAGGCGGGCTCGGACTCGTGGAAGATCTACATGCGGCGCCAGACCTGCACCATCAACTGGGGCACCGAGCTGCCCCTGGCGCAGGGTGTCGAGTTCGACGTCTAGCCGCCGCTAACGGCAGAACGGCGGCTGGCTCGAGTTGAGCTGGATCACATAGTTGGCGGGTGAGCCCGCCGGCACGCAGACGTTGATGTATTCGTTGGGCCCGGCGGCGTGCGCGTTGCTGCGGCACTCGAACCCCGGGTCGCAATCGGGCCAGAGCTGACCACCGATCTGGTTGCAGC
>CALZJC010000301.1 GCA_945787525.1 Thermoanaerobaculia bacterium
ATCAGCGCCGTGCGGTAGTTGTCGCCCAGCCTCTCGAGCAGAGCCCGGCACAAGGTCGTCTTGCCGGCGCCGACCTCGCCGGTGATCTGGATGAAGCCCTTGCGCTCGCGGATGCCGAACAGGAGGTGGTTGAAAGCCTCGCGGTGCTTCTCGCTGAAGAACAGGAAGCGAGGATCGGGCGTGATGTTGAACGGCGACTCGTCGAAGCCGTAGAACTGTTCATACATCCGGCTGAGGGTTTCTACGTGAGTGGGCTCGGGACCGTCACTAGTGTAACGCCTGCGTCTGGGCCGGTCAGCCCCCGAAGGTGGTTGCGGGCGGGGCGGCCTGGAATCGAGGGAATGGCCCTCAGGCGGCAGGCCATCCTGCGCGCGCTGCTTTCGCTGCGTGCTCGGATACCTCCCTTTATCGGGACCGCTCTTCGCTTCCCGGCCGGCCTCCGGTGGCGGTGCGAAGCCATCTGCGGCGACGGTAGCTTGCGGTAGCCTCCGGGCTGGAGGAGTCGACGATGAGGAAGAGACTGACGGGTGTGATGCTCGCCGTGGCGTTTGCCGCTGGGCCGGTGGCAGGCCAGGAGTACGGTGAGTTCGCCCAGGGCCGTGAGGTGCCGCCGCCGGCTGCGGCGTTGGCCCAGCGCGACCGGGTCGGGCCGATCAACGACATGCTGGAACGGCGTCTCGACGAGCTGCTGCCGCGGCTGATGCGCGAGAGCGGTATCGACCTGTGGCTGGTGATAAATCGTGAGTACGCCGAGGATCCGGCCTACCTCAGCCTGGTGCCCGAGCCGGTCTTTGCCGCCCGCCGCACGACGATGCTGCTGTTCTACGATCGGGGTGAGGGCGGTGGCGTCGAGCGGCTGACGGTGAGCCGCTATCCGCTGGGCGGTCTCTACGAAGCGGCCTGGCAGGGCGGCGACCTGGACGAGCAGTGGCGCCGCCTGGCGGAGTTGGTGGGCGAGCGGCAGCCGCGCCGGATCGGCATCGACGTCAGCCGCGACTGGGCGGTCGCCGACGGCCTCACCGCCGCTCTCCACGAGCGGTTGCGTGAGGCCCTGGGGCCGTCGCTAACGGAGCGGCTGGTGAGCGCCGAGGAACTGGTGATCCGTTGGCTCGAGAGCCGCACCGGGGACGAGCTGGCGGCCTATCCCGGTATTGTCGCGCTGGCCCGCGGCGTCGTCACCGAGGCGTTCTCCGGCCGGGTGATCACCCCCGGAGTGACCACCACCGACGATGTCGCCTGGTTCATCCGCCAGCGCTTCGCCGGTCTCGACCTGCCGGCCTGGTTCATGCCCTACGTCAACCTGCAGCGCCCCGAAGAGGAGTGTGCGCCGGAGACGCCGTTCTGTGGCACGAGCGGCGTGATTCGCCCCGGCGATGTGCTGCACACCGACGTCGGCATCTGCTATCTGAGGCTGTGCACCGACACCCAGGAGATGGGCTACGTCGCCCGGCCGGGTGAGGAAGAGGTGCCTGCCGGCCTCAGACAGGCTCTGGCCGACGGCAACCGCTGGCAGGATCTGCTGACCGCCGAGTTCCGGACCGGCCGCGCCGGCAACGAGATTCTCGCCGCCACCCGCGCCGCCTCCGAGGCGGCTGGCCTGAGGGCCAGTGTCTACAGCCATGCACTGGGACATTTCGGCCATGCGCCGGGGCCGACGATCGGCATGTGGGACAACCAGGAGCCGACGCCGGTGCAGGGCGACTGGCGGCTGCATGCCGACACCGCGTATGCCATCGAGGGCAACGTGAAGGTGGCGGTGCCGGAGTGGGAGGGGAGGCTGGTGCAGATCAAGCTGGAGCAGAGTGCGGTGTTCGATGGGGAGCGGGTCGTCTACCTGGCGGGGCGGCAGACTCGCTGGCACTTCATCCGCTAGCCCCGAAGGTCAGGCTGGGGCATGCGGACGCCAATGCGGAGAGACCGGCCGGCAAGAGGAGTCGAGGGGTGGGTCCGCCAGGGGACGGCTCGAGCGGTCGCGATGTGGCGGTCGAGCGCTGTCTCGACCGTCTTCGTCGCAACACGGTCGACCCGTAGGTCGACCGCTACGGCTTGGCTCCCATCGTGACGGAGAGTTGCCGCAGCTGCTCGTGCATGGGGAGAGCGGGGTCGTAGGCGGCGAGGACTCTGTCGAGGGCGTCGCGGTCCGGGCGGCGGTCGGTGATCTCGGCCCACTTGAGGAAGGGACCAAGGTAGGCGGTGGACTGCTCGAGCTCCAGCTTCAGCAGTCCGGCCGTGATGCCGCCTTCGGCGAGAAAGCCGCTGCGCTCGTAGATGTCGTAGGTCTTCCGGCGGTCGTAGTCGATCTTCCTTGGCTCGACCTGCCAGTCGTCACCGTCGCGGTGGAAGAGGGCGTATTGGGCTCGTGGGTCGCGGTTGAACGGCAGGCCGACCGAGCCGACGTTGACGACGCGGCCTTCCGCCAGGCGACGGTCCATCGGCCGGTGGGTGTGACCGCAGATCAGGACCTCGGTGTTCAGCCCCGCCAGGTGCCGGCTGAGCTCCGCGTCGCTGGTCCACGGTCCCAACCCGGCGTTGGCCGACTCGGGAGTGCCGTGGACCAGCAGGAGCCCAGGTTCCAGTGCCGAGCGCAGCATCGGCGGTAACGCCTCGATCCAAGCGACGTCGGCCGCCGACAGCTCGGCAGCCATCCAGCGTGACGCTGCCCACCGCCGTTGGCTCCACCACGCCACCGGCACGCGGCGACGGCGGAAATCGAGCAGGTAGTCCTCGTGGTTGCCGCGGATCGTCTGCCAGCCGGTGTCGCGAATCGTCGTCACGACCCGGCTGCCCTCGGGGCCGCGGCCCACCAGGTCGCCGCCGATGAGGACCTCGTCAGGACGCCGGCGCTCGACATCGGCGAGCACCGCGTCCAGCGCTGGCATGTTGCCGTGCACGTCGGCCAGGACGGCGATGGTGGGCGATCTCGACATCGGGGTCCCTTGTCCTAAGCAGGATACAGGCCGCAATGAAAAACGGGCCACCCCGGTATCCCCGAGTGGCCCGCGGTCTGTCGCGTCTGGCGGCGGCTAGCTGCCCTGGCGGCGAACGTTCTCGGCTGCCAGGCCCTTCTGACCCTGGACCAGGTCGAAGCTGACCGCCTCACCCTCGGTGAGAGTGCGGTAGCCATCCCCCTGGATCGCCGAGTAGTGCACGAAGCAGTCCTGAGAGTTTCCGTCGCCGTCATCCTCGATCGTGATGAAGCCGTAGCCCTTGGACTCGTTGAACCACTTCACTTTTCCCATCTTGCTCATCCTGTACTCCTTATTCTGCGCGCGGTGCCGGTCGGATGTCGTAGCCGGCTACCGCTGTTGCCCGGTCGCTGCGGCAGCGGCCGCTTGGTTGGCGGTGTACAAAAAAACAGACCTGCGCGTACTGATCAGGTCTGGCTCCTCCCTACTTCCGCCTGGTGATCGGGGCATTCGGTCATGGCTGCCCCGTTGGGACGCGGATCGTAGCAGAACAGCGGACGGCGTCCAAGCGTCGCGCGCAGCCCGACCGTCCAGACTCCTACCACGGGCTGCTAGGGGTAGAGGCGCTGGCGGTCCCAGCCATCCGGCGTCGCCCGGTAGACGAAGCGGTCGTGCAGGCGGTGGAGTTGGTTGTGCCAGATCTCGATGCGCTCCGCCGCCAGCCGGTAGCCGCCCCAGAAGTCGGGGCGCGGCACTTCCCGACCCAGATACTTCGCCTCGTAGCGCGCCACCCGGGCCACCAGGTCGGCGCGCGAGGCCAGCGGCTGGGTCTGCTTGGAGGCCCAGGCGGCGATCCGGCTGCCGCGCTGCCGGGTGGCGAAGTAGGCATCGGACTCGGCGGCCGGCAGCCGCGCCACCGGTCCCTCGATCCGCACCTGGCGATCCAGCGAGCTCCAGTAGAAGCAGAGCGCCGCGCGGGGGTTGGCCTCGAGCTCGGCGGCCTTGCGGCTGCCGTAGTTGGTGAAGAAGACGAAGCCGCCCTCGTCCACCCCTTTGAGCAGCACCATGCGCGATGCCGGCCGTCCGGCGGCATCGGCGGTGGCCAGACAACCGGCCGTGGCGTCGCCAGACTCGCTGGTCTTCGCCTTCTCCAGGAGCTGGCGGAACACCGCTATGGGATCTTTGCCGGACACCGGTCGACGACTCCCTCAGCCGGCGATGGCGGCGAGCGCCTGGCCGACTGCCTCGGCGATGCCGCCGGGCTGGCGCTCCTCGAGCTCGTAGCGGACCTTGGCGATCGGCTTGTCCGAGTCGAGCACGCGGGCCAGGTCGATGGGCGTCCCGGAGACCACGACGTCTGCCGGTGTCGCCCGGATCGTCGCCTCCAGGTCGCGGATCTGCGCCGCGCCATAGCCCATCGCCGGCAGGATTCTGCGGGCGTTGGGGTAGGCCTTGTAGGTGTCCGCCAGAGATCCCTGGGCATAGGCCAGCGGCTCGATGATCTCGGCGGCGCCGGCCTCGCGGGCGGCAAACCAGCCGGCGCCGTACTCCATGCCGCCGTGGGTCAGGGTCGGCCCGTCCTCGACGACCAGCGCCCGTTTGCCATCGATCAGCTCGGGGCGGTCGACGGTGATCGTCGAGTTGCATTGGATCACTCGCGCGCCCGGGTTGTGCAGGGCGCAGTTCTCGAGCACCTGGCGCAAGCCTTCGGCGGGTGCCGTCTGGACCTTGTTGACCACCAGCACGTCGGCCAGCAGCAGGTTGGCGTAGCCGGGGTAGTAGCTCAGCTCGTGTCCGGGCCGGTGCGGGTCGACCACGGTCAGCTGCAGGTCCGGCTTGTAGAAGGAGGTGTCGTTGTTGCCGCCGTCCCACAGGACCACGTCGGCCTCGGCCTCGGCGCGGCGCAGGATCTCCGCGTAATCGACGCCGGCGTAGACGATGCAGCCGTTGTCGATGTGCGGCTCGTACTCCTCGCGCTCTTC
>CALZJC010000302.1 GCA_945787525.1 Thermoanaerobaculia bacterium
GCGAAACGTTGTAGCTGCCTGAAGATGCAAGACTTGCGACCGAGGGCACCGCAAGCGTGCTCGAAGCACGCTGAGGATGCCCGACCAGAGCGTAACGCCGCAGATTCAGGCAGATACGGCGTTTCGTAGACGATTGGTGAGTAGGTCGGGCTAGCCGCCTAACCGGGCTCGGAGCGCAGTCCCAGCCCGGTCACCAGCAGGCTCGGCGAGCCGATCAGGCCGCCCAGCGGCAGAAACTCCAGATCGTCGGCCACCGCCCGGATGCCCTGGAGAAAAGCGGCGATGCCGCCGCACAACCAGGTTTCGGTAACGGCGTCTCCAGTCCGACCGCCGCGGATGGCGAACCCACAGACCGGAATCGCCATGCGGTCGCCCTCGAAGTCGAACCGTCCCGGACCCAGTATGCCCACCAGGCGGTAGCCGCGGCCTATCGACCCGGCCAGCGCCACCGCGTCGACCCGGGTATCGGGTCTCAGATACAGATGGGTAGGCGCCGGCCGCGGCAGGTCGCGCCAACCCGGCCGCGCCACACAACCCGAGGTACGGCCGCGCAGTCCAACGCCCTGCCACCAGGCGAGCAGCGGCTGTCGGAAGGTGCCTTCCTCAACCAGCACCACCTCTCGCGTCGGGGTGCCCTCGCCGTCGACCGGAGCGGTGAGCAGGCCCTGGGGCAGACGTCCGTCATCGATCAGGGTCAGCAGAGAGCTGCCGATCCGCCCACGACGGTCGCGATAGCGCCGCGCCGTGGCGATGGCGCCGCGGCCGAGCAGCAGCGGCGCCAGTCCGGCGAGGAGGGCGGCGGCCACGGCGGGCGCCAGGAGCACCTCACCGCGGTCGAGCGCCACCGGTCGACCGCCACCGAGAGCCGCCAGCCGAGCGGCCGCCAGCTCGGCGAGGGCCGCCGGACTGAACCTGCGCGATTCGCGCTCGGCCAGCTCCAGCCCGGCGGTCACCGGACTCGGGCCGGGACCCGCCACCGTGAGCCGCAGACGGGCGACGCGCCGGCGCACCTCGGCGCGAATACCGAGGCTGCTGGCCACCTCGGCGTGGCTTGAACCGTCCTCGAGCTCGCCGTGCAGCAGGCGCGAGCCGGGCAGTCTCTCGCGCAGCTTCTTCTCGACGCCCTCGAGCAGCGCCAATGACTCCCGCTCGCCCGCCAGCGGCGCCTCGAGATCGGCGGGCGGCTGCCACCTGGCCGGCCCCGCCGGCTCGGGCAGGCGCAGACCAGGTCCATCGCGCTGCGGCCACGGACCGGCCGGTGAAGGCAGCCCCGTGCCCGCAGCCAGAAACGAACCGCGCTCGGTCCCGGCGCGCACCGCCCAGCCGCGTTCTTCGGTCAGCGTCACTTCTCCGCCCTGCGCCCCCACCTGGTAGCGGCGCGTGCGGCCGCGCTTGAGGTAGACCTCGGCCACGCTGCCGGCGGTAGCGGTCAGGGCGCGCAGCACCTCGCCAGCCAGCTCGCTCACGAGATCGCCACTCCTTCCAGCAACAGGGCCGGCGCCGTCGCCCAGACGGGCATCTTCTGGCCGCCCTTGGCACACCAGCCGGCGCCGGCAAAGCGGGCCTCGGCGCCGATGCCGGTCACCGCGTCGAGGAGCTCGGCCACCCGCCCGGCAAGACAAAAGGGCGCGACGAAATCCCCCGCCGCCGCGTCGCGCACGCGGCGCGCGAAGGGGACTTGGAGCGAAAAATCGCCGCGCAGCGGATCGAGGCGACCGCGCGCCGCGAGCGGCACGTACAGCCCGCCTTCCGCCTCACCGAGCAGCTCTTCGAGGCCAGCCTCGCCGGGCACCATCTCCAGATGGCCGGACCGTGGCACCGGCGGCTGGTGGCGGCTGCCCCGGCGGCCGGCGCCGGGCGTCAACCGGCTCGACGACGCGGCCGCGAAGCGGTCGGCCAGGGGCTGCTCCACGGCGCCTGCGCGGACCAGCCATCGCCGCACGACCGGCATGCCCTCGTCGTCCGCCGTGCGCCTGATCGACTCCGGCAGCGCCGACGGATCATCCAGCACGCCCAGCGACGGCGGTCCGACGCGCACCCCGAGGGCGGCCTCGGGGCGGCCACCGAGCGCCAGCGTGTCGGTTTCGAGGGCGTGTGCCACCGCCTCGTGCAGCAGCACGGCGGTCGCCGCCGGCGCCAGCACCACGGTGACGCGGCCGGGCTCTACCGTTGGCGCCTGGCGAGCCCGATAGAGGCCCATGAGCCCGTCGACAAGCTCGGCCGCCGCCGCCTCGTCGAGCCGTTGGCAGACCGCGCCATGCCGCGCCCATGGCAGCTCGGCGACACAGCTGTAGAAGCGCTCTTCCTGCGCGTCGGCGGCCAGGCTGGAACCGATCACCCGCGTCCACCGGTGATGCCGGCGGACCGTCAGGCGCAACGGCAGGCCGACGTAGCGCCGCTCGAGCAGCCGCTGGACCGCGACCCGGTAGGCCACCAGCTCGGCGCCCTCGATGGCCGCCGCCGGGCGCGCGGCGCGAAAGCGCGGTGCCGGGTAGGTGGCCGCCGGCAGGGCCCGCGCCACCTGGCGCACGGCCGCCTGGAAGGCGCCGGCATCGATGGCATCGCGTGACGCCAACCAGGTGCGGCCGCGCCGCAGCAGACGCACGGCCAGACCCTCTTCACGCCAGCTCCTCAGACCCGGCGCCTCGCCCTCGGGTGGCAGCTCGACATCCTCGCGGCGCTCGAAGAAGGCGTCGACGACATCGCCCCGGCGATCGGCGATCTGCGAAAGACCGCGGCCAACCGCGATGGTGTCCAGCTCGGCGAGATCCACAGAGAGCTTCATACCGGTTTCCCCCTCCTTTTACCACCATCAGCACCCCGTCATGGAGGTCCGTAGGGGCGCGCGACCAGGGCCCGCAGCGCCCCGGCAAGGCGCCGGGTGGAGGCGATGCGCTGCCCTGCAGCCGGCCCCCCGGGGCTCGCGACGCGACCCTCCCGACTCCTATCGCGGACTGCCGGCCCGGAGATAGAATGAGGACTGCCCGTCATGTCCGACAGCAGCCCCAAGACAGGAACGCCGGCGAGACGCGAGCTCGCCGAGCGGCTGCAGGCGGCGCGCCTCGGCGGCGGTCAGGAGAGGATCGAGCGCCAGCACGAGGCCGGCAAGCTGGCCGCCCGCGAACGCATCGAGCTTCTGCTGGACACCGGCTCCTTCGTCGAGATCGACGCCCTGGTGACCCACCGTTGCCGCGACTTCGACATGGAGAGCCGGACGATCCCGGGCGACGGCGTAATCTGCGGCCACGGCACGATCGCCGGCCGCCTGGTCTATCTCTTCGCTCAGGACTTCACCGTCTTTGGCGGCTCCCTGTCGGAGACCAACGCGCGCAAGATCTGCAAGGTGATGGACCTGGCGCTCGACAATGGCGCCCCGATCCTCGGCCTCAACGATTCGGGCGGCGCACGCATCCAGGAGGGCGTCGCCTCGCTGGGCGGCTACGCCGATATCTTCCTGCGCAATACGCTGGCCTCGGGCGTGGTGCCACAGATCAGCGCGGTCATGGGCCCGTGCGCCGGCGGCGCGGTCTACTCGCCGGCGATCACCGACTTCATCTTCATGGTCGACAAGACGAGCTACATGTTCGTCACCGGCCCCGACGTGATCCGCACCGTGACCCACGAGGAGGTCAGCAAGGAGGAGTTGGGCGGCGCCGGCACCCACGCCTCGAAGAGCGGCGTCTCCCACTTCACGCTGCCCAACGACGCGGCCTGCCTGCAGTCGATCCGCCTGCTGCTGTCGTACCTGCCGAGCAACAACCTCGAGGATCCGCCCGCCGGCACCAGCGACGACCCCGCCGACCGCGAGGATGAGGCTCTCGACACGCTGGTACCCGAGGACCCCAACAAGCCTTACGACATCCACCGGCTGATCCGCTCGGTGGTGGACGACGGCGAGTTCCTGGAAGTGCACGACCGCTACGCCCGCAACGTGGTGGTCGGCTTTGCCCGCTTCGGCAACCACAGCGTCGGCATCGTCGCCAACCAACCGGCTTTTCTGGCCGGGGTGCTGGACATCGACGCGTCGCTGAAGGCGGCCAGGTTCGTGCGGTTCTGCGACGCCTTCAACCTGCCCCTGGTGACTTTCGAAGACGTTCCCGGCTTCCTGCCCGGCACGCAGCAGGAGTTCGGCGGCATCATCAAGCACGGCGCCAAGCTGCTCTACGCCTTCGCCGAAGCGACCGTGCCCAAGATCACCGTCATCACCCGCAAGGCCTACGGTGGGGCCTACTGCGTCATGTCGTCGAAGCACCTGCGCACCGACGTCAACCTGGCCTACCCCAGCGCCGAGATCGCGGTCATGGGCCCCGAGGGCGCGGTGAATGTGCTCTACCGCCGCGAGTTGAAGGCAGCCGGCGACGGCGCCGCCGAGCTCAGGACGCAGCTGGTCGACGAGTACCGCCACAAGTTCTCCAATCCCTACATCGCCGCCGAGCGCGGCTTTGTCGACGCCGTGATCGAGCCCCGCACCACCCGCCCCGAGATCATCCGCGCCCTGCGCCAGCTGGGCGGCAAGCGGCAGAGCGTGCCGCCCAAGAAGCACGGCAACCTGCCGCTCTAGCCGACCAGAGCCCGAAGATCCGACGGTTCCGAAGTCGCGCGGAAAAGAGCGCCGAATCCGACCTTCAGCTCGCCGAGCCCAGCCACCATCTCAGACGAGGCGGCTGGGGTGGGATCGTCAACGCGTAGGGGCCGGCCGGCAAGAGGCGTCGAGGGGTGGGTCCGCCAGGGGACGGCTCGGGCTTCCGGGTGCCGGGACGGGACCGTCAACGCGCTGGGGTCGGCCGGCAAGAGGCGTCGAGGGGTGGGTCCGCCAGGGGACGGCTCGAGCGGTTCCGGATGCGGGGGGGTGGCTCTCGCCTCCTTCGCCGGCGCTCGGG
>CALZJC010000303.1 GCA_945787525.1 Thermoanaerobaculia bacterium
ACTTCGTATCGGGTCGGCTGGTTCTCAACATGGGCGTCAGCATCTTTGTTGCGGCGGCGCTTGGCGGTGCCGCCGCGCGCCTCGTTTCCAACCAACTCCTGCTGGCCGTGTTTGGCGTCCTTGCGGCCGCCGCTGCGATCCTGATGCTCGTTCCGATGCGGCGGGACACCGAGGGGCCCGATGTGCGTGAGCTGGAGTTCCAACTGCCCCGCGCCGTTGCCAGCGCCACTGGTGTAGGGCTGCTGGGCGGCCTGGTGGGCCAGGGCGGCTCCTTCATCCTCATACCGCTGATGACCGCGTTCGTCCGCGTGCCGACCCGGATCGCCATCGGCAGCAACCTGGCCATCGTTCTGCTCTCCACCGCCGCGGCCTTCATCGGCAAGGCGGTCACCGGTCAGATCGAGTGGCTGCTGGCGGCGCCGCTGGTGCTCACGGTGGCGCCGGCGGCCCATCTCGGGAGCCGAGTCAGCCGCCGGGTACCCGTCGCCCGACTCCGTCGGGTGCTGGCGGTTCTCATCGCGGCCGCCGCCGTGCGGATCTGGATCTCGGTCATCTTCTCCTAGCGCCAGCGGCGAGGCTGACCACCGGTGTCGATCCCGCGGGCCGCCGCCGCGGTAGGCGTCGTGCTCGTTCAGGATCAGAGGTGCATGACCACCTGGATGTTGCGAAAGAGGGACCGGCACCGAGCCACCCGAACAGGTGGCGCCTGACCGGCTGAGTCCCGCTTAGCATCGAGGCAGTCGAACCGGGTTCTCAGCGAGGCTCCAGCGTGCCTCGCGATGGTGACCAGCCTGGGGAACGGAGGCTTGCATGAGCAGGAATCGTCGCCGAGGCAGTAGCTCGCGCGAGGCAGGCGGTGTGTCTCGTCGCGCTTTCATCACTACCGCCGGAATCGGCGCCGTGGGGCTGGCAGCGCGAGGGCGCGCGGCCGCCACTTCTGATCCCTTGGCGGCGCCTGTTGTCGCGGCGGGAGAGATGATCCCGCTGACCCTGCGGGTCAATGGGCGGGAGCGGCGAGTGCTGGTCGAGCCTCGCCAGTCGCTGCTCCGCGTCCTACGCGATGAACTGGGGTTGACCGGAGCCAAGGAGGGTTGCCACCGCGGTGAGTGTGGCTCCTGCACGGTGCTGATGGATGGAGTGCCGCTCTACGCTTGCATGACCCTGGCCCCGGAGGCCGAAGGTCGGGAGATCACGACCGTCGAGGGCCTTCTCGACGGAGAGGCCCTGGGGCCGGTGCAGGATGCCTTCGCCGAGCACGACGCCTTCCAGTGCGGATTCTGCACGTCGGGCCAGATCGTGGCGGTCGAAGGCCTGCTGCGAGCCAACCCGCAACCGTCCCTCGAGGAGATCCGGACCGGCGTCAGCGGCAACCTCTGCCGCTGCGGCGCCTACCCGAACATCTTCCGGGCGGCGGGTCGCGCCGCCGAGCTCAGGGCGGGGCGGGGAGGTGACTCATGAAGGCGGCAGACTACTACCTGGACGGTCCGGCGCCGGAGACGCCGGAGCCCCGGCAGCGGCAGGATCGCTGGGGGGAGACCCGCGTCGTGGGTCGGCCCCTGCCGCGAGTCGACGCCTACGAACGGGTGAGCGGCAGCGCGGTCTATCCGTCCGATGTGCAGCTGCCCGGCATGCTGCACGCCGCCATCCTCCGCAGCCCTCATCCGCATGCCCGTGTCAAGCGGGTCGAAACCTCTCGCGCCGAGGCGATGCCGGGCGTCAGAGCGGTGATCACGCATCAGACGCCAGGGGCCGACATCGCCTGGTACACCGACCGCGAGGGTGCAACGGTCGGGCATCTCTTTGAAGCGCACTGCCGCTTCGAGGGCGAGGCGGTGGCGGCGGTCGCTGCCGAGAGCCCCTATCAGGCACGGGACGCCCTGGAGGCGATCGAGGTGGAGTACGAGGTGCTGCCGTTCACCTCGGACTACGAGACCGCCCTCGAACCGCGAGCGCCGGCGGTGCGCGACGGCGGCAACCGGGCTAGTGAGCCCGGCGTCTACGAGCGCGGCGACCTCGCGGCCGGCTTCAACGCGGCGGAGGTCGTGGTGGAGGAGACCTTCCGCACGCCGTGTGAGCTGCATACGCCGCTGGAGCCCCACGGCTGCGTGGCGCGCTGGGACGGCAACCGCCTCACCGTCTGGGAGTCGACCCAGGGCGTCTACCCGGTACAGAGCCGGGTGGCTCAGGTCTTGGGTCTGCCTCTGGCCAACGTGCGGGTGATCGGCCACTACGTCGGCGGCGGCTTCGGCAGCAAGCTGCGTCCGGGCAAGTACACGGTCATCGCGGCGCTCCTGGCCCGGCAGACGGGGCGGCCGGTGCGACTCTTCCTCAGTCGTGAGGAGACGCTGTTGTGTGCTGGCAACCGTCCGGCCAACCGGATGCGTCTGAAGGTGGGAGCGAAACGGGACGGCACCCTGACGGCAATCGAGTTCCACGGTCTCGGCAGTGGCGGCGCCTACTCGGGCAGTGGCACGG
Organism: Thermoanaerobaculia bacterium; assembly: GCA_945787525.1. Taxonomy (GTDB): domain Bacteria; phylum Acidobacteriota; class Thermoanaerobaculia; order Multivoradales; family JAHEKO01; genus CALZJC01. The sequence goes on from CALZJC010000303.1 coordinate 2,476, forward strand.
GCATCCTGGACTGGCAGGTGCGCGATCTCTACCGCTGCGACAACGTGCGCTGCACCACCGAGAACGTCTACATCCATGCCGGCGCGCAGCGCCCCATGCGGGCTCCGGGACACCCCCAGTGCTCCTGGGCGCTGGAACAGGTGATGGACGAACTGGCCGACCGGCTGGAGTTGGATCCGGTAGAGCTGCGCCTGCGCAATCTGGCCTCCGTGAGCCAGGGCCGCGGCGGCATTCCCTACACCTCGAACGGGTTCCGAGAGTGCCTGGAGGAGGGAGCAAGGACCTTCGGCTGGCTGGCTGCCAGGAGCCGGGCGAGATCCGAGGATGACCTGGCTCGTGGCGTCGGCATGGCCGGTGGGCTGTGGATCGCAGGCGCCGGTGGCCCGCCCTCCACCGCCATCGTCAAGTACTTCGCCGATGGCTCGGTCAACCTCAACCTGGGCGCCTCGGACATCGGCACCGGCACCAAGACCGTCATGGCGATGGTCGTGGCGGAGGAGCTGGGCGTGCCGCTGGACCGTATCCAGATCGAGCACGCCGATACCGCGACCACCCAGTTCGCCACCGCCTCGGGGGGCTCCAAGACGGTGCCAACGGATGCCCCGGCGGTGCGCGCGGCAGCGCTCGACTGCCACAACCAGCTGCTCGATATGGCCGCCGAAGAGCTGGCGGTCGCACCCTCCGAGCTGAAGCTCGACGGCGATCATGTGGTTGCGGTCGGCGATCCGGAGAAGAGGGTCGCTCTGCGGGAGGTGAGCGACTTCCGCCGCCGCCAGGTCGTTGTCGGCATCGGCTACCGGGGCCCCAACCCGGAGGGCAAGGCGACCTGTCCGTTCGCGGCTCAGTTCTGCGAGGTCGAGGTCAACCGGCGCACCGGTGAGGTCCGGGTGCTGCGTTTCCTCGGCGCCCATGACTCGGGCCGGGTGATGAACCGGGCCACCTACGACAACCAGGTCTACGGCGGCATCGTGATGGGGATCGGTCTCGGCCTGACCGAGCGCCGGGTGCTGGACACCGGGCAGACCGGCAAGATGTGCAACTTGTCGTGGCACGACTACAAGATCCCGACGGCACTCGACGTGCCCGCCGACGTGACCTCGTTGCCCATCGAGACCGAGGACGTCGAATGCAACACCGTGGGTGCCAAGGGGTTGGGCGAACCGGTGACCATTCCCACGGCCGCGGCGATTGCCAACGCCGTCTACAACGCCACCGGCATACGGGTTTGGGAGGCGCCGCTCAACGCGACGCGGCTCGCCGAGCTGCTGGCCGAGAGGGAGGCTTGAGTCATGCTGCCCAACTTCGCCTATGTTCGCGCCCGCACAGTCGAGGAGGCGCTCGAGCATCTGGGTGGCGAGGACACCCGGGTGCACGCCGGTGGAACGGATCTCCTGGGGTGTTTGCGGGACCGGGTATTCGCCGCTGACAAGGTCGTCTCGCTCAGGGACGTAGAGGGGCTGACGGGTATCCGCCGAGCGGCGGACGGGGGACTCGTTCTCGGCGGTCTGACGACTCTGGCCGAGGTTTCACGAAGCTCGGAGGTGCGAGGGCTCTACCCGGGGCTGGCCCAGGCCGCCTCGGCGGTGGCCAGTCCACAGCTGCGTAACCAGGGCACCCTGGCCGGCAACCTCTGTCAGCGCCCCCGCTGCTGGTATTTCCGGGGCGAGTTCCACTGCGCTAAGAAGGGCGGTGCTCAGTGCTACGCGGTCGGTGGGCAGAATCGCTACCACGCCGTGCTCGGCGGTGGGCCTTGCTACATCGTGCATCCCTCCGACACCGCACCCATGCTTCTGGCGCTGGACGCCGCGGTGCGAATCGTCGGTCGAGCCGGTGAGCGTGCGATCAAGCTGGCGGAGTTCTTTGTGCTGCCGGAGGTAGAGCTGGCGCGGGAAAACGTGCTGGCGCCGGGAGAGATCGTCACCGAGATCCTGCTGCCGCCGGCGCCGGGTCTCTATTCGAGCTACCGCAAGGTGCGCGAACGCGGCGCCTGGGACTTCGCGCTGGCCAGCGTCGCCCTGGCCCTACGCTCGATCGGCGGGCGGGTGACGCAGGCCAGCGTGGTACTGGGCGGTGTCGCACCGGCGCCGTGGCGCGCAGAGGCAGTCGAGCGGGCGATTGTCGGCACGACCGTCGACGAGAAGACCGCGCGGGATGCAGCCGCGGCGGCCGTCGAAGGCGCTGAGCCGCTGGAGTGGAACGCGTACAAACTGCCGCTGATCCGGGGCATCGTGGAGGAGAGCCTGCGCCGGTTCCACGATTATCAGCCTTCGTAGGCCCGTCGCAAACAGCACTTCTTGTACTTCTTGCCGCTGCCGCAGGGGCAGGGCGAGTTGCGGCCGACGCGCGGCCGGCCGCGCTTCCTCTCCCGGGCGAAGGCGGCGACGCGTTCG
>CALZJC010000304.1 GCA_945787525.1 Thermoanaerobaculia bacterium
TGCGAGAACAGCAGCAACAGGCAGGTCGCCAGGGCGATCAGCACGTGCAACCCGGCGCTGCCGACGTCGGCCACCAGGTAGCCGAGAACACCGGTCGCGATGAGGCCCAGCGTGGCCATCGCTCCAACGGTGAGTAGGGCGCGTCCCATCATTCCGCAACTCTCCTTGCTCTACCCGCCAGCGAATGGTAGCCGGCCGGGAGGCTGCTGTGTGGCAAGCCGAGCCAGGAGTGGCTCGACCGCGCCCGGTGCAGACCGCAACAGCCGTCCGGCGTCTCGGCGAGCGCTCTCGATCCAGTGCCGATCGCGTACCAGGTCGGCGACGCGAAACGCCGGCCGGCCGGTCTGACGGGTGCCCAGCAGCTCGCCCGGGCCGCGCAGCTCGAGGTCGGCGTCGGCCAGCTGGAAGCCGTCGGTGGTCGCGGCAAAGCGCTCCAGCCGGCGCTCGGCGATCTCGGTCCGGTCACCGTGGATCGCCACACAGAACGACCGCGCGCCGCCCCTGCCGACGCGGCCGCGCAGCTGGTGCAGCTGCGCCAGGCCGAAGCGCTCGGCGCTCTCGATGACCATCGTCGTAGCGCCGGGTACGTCGACGCCAACCTCGATCACCGTGGTGGCTATGAGGACACCGATCTCGCCACCGGCAAACGCGCGCATCACTTCTTCCCGCTCGTCGGCCGGGGTGCGACCGTGCAGCACCGCCGTTGCCACGCCCCCCAACCGCCTCTGGACGTCCTTGCCCAGCCTGGCGATCGACCCGGCCTCCAGGTGCCGGCTGTCATCGATCAGCGGAAAGACGATGTAGGCCTGACCGCCTTTCGCCAACCTCTTCCGGAGCCATGCGTAGACCTTGGCGCGCTCGGTGACAGGCACCACCCGCGTGACGATCGGCGTGCGCCCTGGCGGCAGCTCGTCGATCACCGACAGCGACAGATCGCCGTATACGGTCAGTGCCAGCGACCGGGGGATCGGCGTCGCCGTCATGATCAGCAGATCCGGGGCGGTGCCCTTGCGCTGTAGCCGCCGCCGCTGGCCGACGCCGAAGCGGTGCTGCTCGTCGATCACCGCCAGACCGAGGCGGCGGAACCGCACCGCCTCCTGGATCAACGCCTGCGTGCCCACCGCCAGATCGATCTCACCCCGTGCCAGGAGCCGCCGGTCGGCGGCGGCGGCGGCCGCCGACCCGGTCAGCAACGCCAGGCGGCAGCGATCGCCAAGCAGCCGGCTGAGCCCCTGGAAGTGCTGCTCCGCGAGCAGCTCGGTGGGCGCCATGACCGCACCTTGCAGTCCGGCCTCCACCGCCGCCATCAGGGCCAGGGCCGCAACGACGGTCTTGCCGCTGGCCACGTCGCCCTGCAGCAGCCGGAGCATCGGTCGCGGCGCGGCCAGGTCGTCGAGGATCTCGTCCAGCGCCCGCGTCTGGGCGGCGGTCAGGCGGAAGGGCGGCAGGTCGAGCAAGCGCCGACGCAGCGCCCGGTCGATGCGGTAGTGGTGCGCCTTTTCGATGCGCTCACGCGCCGCCCGAGCCATCCTCACCTCGAGCTGCTGGTCGAGCATCTCGCCGTATACCAGACGCGCGTGGGCGCGACTGGAGCCGTCATTGAGGGCATCCAGGTCGGACGTCTCGTCGGGCCGATGCAGGTGGTCGAAGGCCTCACCCAGCGGCGGCAGCTCGTGCTGTTCCAGCAGTCGCTCCGGCAGCAGGTCGGCGAGGCCATGCGGCAGGTCCAGGGCCTCGACCGCACGCCGCAGCAGCTTGCGCACCGAAGCCGGCCCGAGCCCCGCGAGCGGGGCGTAGACCGGCACCACCGAACCGCCTTCGAGCGCCCGGTCCGCTGGCTCACAGGTCGGATTGACCATCTCCAGGCCGCTGCGGCCGCACCGCACCTTGCCGAAGAGCAGATAGTCACGCCCCGGCGGCAGCTGGCGCTCGGCCCAGGGTCGGTTGAACCAGACCACGGGCAGGCCACCGGTGTCGTCCTCCAGGCGTCCCTGCACCATCACCAGCCGGCGCCGGCGCAAGCGAATCGTGCGCAGACCGGTGACTCTGCCGACGACGGCGAACCGGCCTTCGCCGGTCACGGCCGAGGGGCCGCTGACCGAGCGCCGGTCCTCGTAGCGCTGCGGCAGGTGCCAGAGCAGCGAGCCGAGGTCATGATAGCCGGCCGCGGCCAGCGCGGCCGAGCGCTTCGGGCCGATTCCCGGCAGGCAGGTCAAGCTGGCTCCGGGGCCCGGCGCCGCGGACCCGGCGTCAGGCCCCGTCGTAGTGCAGCTCCACCAGCCCGAAGCGCAGCAGGTCGCCGGCGGCAACCTCGACCGCCTCGCCGGGCGCGATCCGTTTGCCGTTGACGAAGGTGCCGTTGGTGGTGCCCAGATCCTCCACCAGGTAGAGGCGCTCTCCACGACGCTCCAGCTTGGCGTGCCGCCGGCTGACCGAGCGCTCCTGGTCGAGCCCGGTGAGATCGACCGAGGGCTGGATACCGGTCACCGGATCCCGCCGTCCAACGGTTATGCTGTCCGTACCCGTGACCTCCAGCCGCACGCCGCTGGCGCGATGCGTCATGTAGCCGAGCACGACTGGGGGCTCCGGCGGCCGCGGCGCCTTTGCTATCAGGGTCACGGCCTCGCGGCCACCGAGCTTCTCGTCTGCCTCGCGTACCCGCAACGACAGCTTGCGCATGATGCGGATCGCGATCTCCGGGTTGGCGCGCAGCATCTGATCGAAGGCGGCGCCGTTGATCTCCACCACCCGCGCGTCACTCACCGCGGCCGCCGTGGCGGTGCGAGGCAACTCGTCGAGAATCGACATCTCGCCGAAGAAGTCGCCTCTATCGAGCAGCGCCAATCGCTGTGGGCCCTTGTTGCTCAGACGGAGGATCTCGACCTGCCCCGCCTGGATGATGTACATCTCGTTGCCCAGATCGCCCTCGTGGAAGATCACCTCTCCCGGCGAGAACCGCCGCAGCCGGTGGCGCCAGGACGAGGCGCCGTCGGATCGCTGCTCGCTCACGCGGGCTCTCCCACGATCAACCGGCCGGCGCCGACGTCGAGGTGGGCGTCGAGGCCCAGAGGCAGGGTCAGATTGGGCTGGCAGTGCCCGCTGGGGCAGCCGCAGGCCACAGACCAGCCGTGTTCACGCGCCATCTCCTGGAGAATCTCGGACAAGTTCGGTTGCAGGTCGGGGGTTTCATCGGCCGGCCGCAGCTCGCCGACGACCATGCCACGCAGCCCGGCCAAGCTACCCGAGAGCCGCAACTGGGTCAACATGCGGTCGAGCCGGTAGAGCGGCTCGTCGACGTCCTCCCAGAACAGCAGCGCGCCGTCGAGCGGCGGCGCGAACGGCGTGCCGAGAGTCGCGGTGAGCAGACTGAGGCAGCCGCCGATCAGCCGTCCCCGACAGCTCTCGGCGGTTCCCGAGCAGCGCACCGGTATCGACGCCGGCAGATCGCCCGCCAGGGCGCCGAGCAGAGAGGCGCTCTCCGCCCCGCTCAGCCCACGCGCCAGATCGACCGCGACCATCGGCCCGTGAAAGGCGGCGACGCCCAGCCGCCGGACGACCTCGAGCAGGAACGGGGTCAGGTCCGAATAGCCGACGTAGGCCAGCGGCCGCCGCGCCAGCAACGCCCAGTCGAGGCGCGGCAGCAGCCGCAGCAGCCCGTGACCACCGCGAGCGAAGATCACCGCCCGCAGCCCGGGCTGGGCGAGCAGATCGTGAAACGCGGCCAGCCGCCGGTCATCGTCACCGGCGAACAGACCCGTTCCGCCGCTCAGGTTGGCGGCGACAACCGGTTCGAAGCCGAGTTGGCGCAGGGCTTCGAGCCCGGCTCCCAGCCGGTCCTCATCGACCGCTCCCGACAGCGCGGCCACGCCTACCCGGTCCCCGGGCCGCACCGCCGGGGGAAGCCGGATGAGGTCAGGAAGGGCGCCGGAGAGCTTCGTAAGCCGAATCCTGTCTGCCGGTTTCCCGGCAGGGCGATCATTCATCTGGGGCCATCGTTGCCGATGGCCTCGTGCGACCTACCCGGGGGCGTTCGCGCCGAAGCGCGGCGCGGGACGGGCGGCCCGCTGAACGCCCCCCTATTTGGTCTTGCTCCGCATGGGGTTTGCCGTGCCTCACACCGTCGCCGGTGGAGCGGTGCGCTCTTACCGCACCGTTTCACCCTTACCGGTGCCCAAAAGGACCCCGGCGGTCTTCTCTCTGTTGCACTTTCCGTCACGTCGCCGTGCCTCGCCGTTAGCGAGCATGCTGCCCGTCGGAGTTCGGACTTTCCTCCACCCGGCCGAAGCCGAGCAGCGATCGCCAGAAGCTCTCCAGCGCCGAGGTCATTCTACACCCACGTCCAGCGACCGGGACTGCCGGTGGCGGCGGCCGCGAGACGCGCCGGTGAGAGGCCTGCACAGCCGCCGCCGGCCCCGGCGAGACACGGCCAATTGAAGAGACCCCGGATGGAGTCAGCCGGCCCCGCCGCCGGATGGGCCGAACCGTGACAACAGCCTCTCCAGCCAGCCGCCGGCCGAGCCCGCCGCCTTCTTGGGTCGCTTCAGCCTCTGCAGGCCGGCGACCGCATCGGGGAACCCGGGCATGCGCTCGAGGGCCGCTTCGAACTCCTCCTTGGCCCGATCGGGCCGCTCCAGCTTCTCGTAGCAGACCGCCAGGCGGGTGCGCAGCTCGGGGTCATGGGGCGCCAGCTGGATGGCCTGGGAGTAGCTGGAAAGAGCCCTATCCAACCACCGGGGATTGTTTTCCTGGCACTCACCGAGCAGCGCCAGGTACTGCGGCTGCGGATCGATCTCGACGGCCTGCTCGAGCAGCTGAACCGCCGAGAAGAAGTCCTCGCGGCCGGCGAAGCTCGCC
>CALZJC010000305.1 GCA_945787525.1 Thermoanaerobaculia bacterium
CGACGCCGTATGTGCCCAAATCTACAGCGTTACGCTCCTGTCGGGCATCCTCGGCGTGCTTCGAGCACGCCTGCGGTGCCCTCGGTCGCAAGCCTTGTATCTTCAGGCACCTACGGCGTCTCGCTGGGCCGATCGGTGAGAAGGACAGGCTAGCCCGGTATCCAGATCTTGCCCGAGACGACCAGCTCGACGTCGCTCGGCAGGTTCAGCGGCTCCTTGCTCTTGGCGAAGAACGCCAGGCCCTTGTAGCTCGTCAGGTACTGGTGGACGACACCCCACAGTCCGCCCTCGGCCGTGACCACCAGCGGGCTCTCCACCCTGGAGAGGATCTTGAGCAACTCCTCCGGCTCTACCTTGACGATCGCTCCGGACGCCTTGATCGCCTGGGCTATCGCGGCTGCCGCGGCGGCGGCCCCGGCTGCTCCTGCTGCTGCGCCGTTGCTCATCTATCGTCCTCCTGTCTATCGGTTCCCATACGCGCTCGAGGCCCGGGGCATTCGCCGCCGACTCGTGGTTCCAGGTCCCGGGCGATCCAGAGGGGGATCACCACGGTTACCGACACCGGCAGGACCAGGATCGCCAAGGCCACCCTGATCGCCTCCCACATCGAGCCTATTCTGGCAGGCCCTCTTCCCGCCGGATCGCGGCGCCGGCGAGTGGCGGACATTCGGCGACCTGCTCGCTACCGGCCAGGGGGCCGCGACGTTATGCTGGCGGCCATGCGAATCGCGGTGATTGGCGCCGGAGCGGTCGGTGGGTACTTCGGGGGTCGGTTGGCGGAGGCCGCCAACCAGGTCGCCTTCGTTGCCCGGGGCCGGACGCTGGATGCCCTGCGGACCGCCGGCCTGCGCCTCGAGAGCCCGAAGGGTGACGCCCGCCTGCGACCCTGGATCTCGACCGATGATCCGGCCGAGATCGGACCGGTCGATCTGGTCGTGCTCGGCGTCAAGGCCTGGCAGGTGCCCGAGGTCGCGCCCAGCCTCCGCGCCCTGGTGGGCGACGCCACCTGCGTTCTGCCGCTGCAGAACGGCGTCGAGGCCGCCGGCCAGCTCATCGCGGTGCTCGGCCCCGGGCCGGTCCTGGGCGGCCTGTGCAAGATCATCAGCATGCAGGTCGCTCCCGGGCACATTCGGCACCTGGGAGTCGAGCCGAGCGTCGACTTCGGCGAGATCGGCCGACCGCCGAGCGAACGGGTGCGCCGGCTGCGTGGGGCGTTCGAGAGCGCCGGCGTCGGCGTCAGGACGCCGGACGACATCCAGGTGGCGATCTGGGAGAAGTTCCTGTTCATCTGTCCGGTGAGCGGGGTGGGAGCCCTCACCGGCAGGCCGATCGGCGAGTTCCGGGCGGATCCCGAAGCGCGGGCCATGCTCGAGGCGGCGATGGGCGAGGTGGTCGCCGTTGCCGCCGGCCACGGTGTGGGGCTGCGCCGGGACATCGTGGCACGCACCCTCCGTTTTCTCGATGGCCTGCCTCCTGAGGGCACCGCGTCGATGCAGCGTGACATCCTCGAGGGCCGGCCGTCGGAGCTCGAGTCCCAGAGCGGTGCGGTGGTCCGTCTGGGCAGGGAAGCGGGCGTGCCGACGCCGGTGAATCTACAGATCTACGAGCGCCTTCTGCCGCTCGAAGAACGCAGTCGGTCGCCGCGCTCCTGAGGCCTCGACGCGGTAGAATCCGCTGGCGACCGCGGTTCCGTAGACCGCCTCATTGGCGCGACCTTCTCACCCCGAGTCCGGGAGACCCTACTGATGCGAAAACTCGTCGTCCTGACGTGTGCCTGTCTGCTTGCCGTTCCGGCGATGGCGCAAGAGGCCAGCCACGCATTCAACGTGCACGACCTGATCACCATGGACCGGATCTCGGATCCGCAGGTATCGCCCGACGGCGCGACCGTGGTCTTCGTCCGGCGCACCACCGATCTCGAGGCCGACCGCGGCCGCACCGACCTGTGGGCCGTCGGCGTCGACGGGTCGGACCTGCGGCGCCTGACGACCCATGAGGCGAGCGACTTCAATCCGCGCTGGTCGGCCGACGGGGGGTCGATCTTCTTTCTCTCGACGCGTTCGGGCTCGTCACAGGTCTGGAGGATCGCGCTGGCCGGCGGCGAGGCCATGCAGCTCAGCGATCTGGCGCTCGACGTCGGCAATCTGGTGGTCTCGCCCGACGGCCAGCACCTGGCTTTCTCGCTCGAGGTCTTCCCCGACTGCGTGGCGGCAGACGCCGGGGAGATGGATGAGGAGGGCGGCGACGACGCCCGGCCCGAAGGCGGCCACGCGGTCGTCGCCTGCACCGAGGAACGCCTGACCGAGCGCCAGGAGGGCAAGACCACTGGCCGAGTCTACGACCGCATCTTCGCCCGCCATTGGGATACCTGGAAGGACGGCAGGCGTGCCCACCTGTTCGTCATGTCGGCCCGCAGCGAGCATGCGGAGCATCTCCACCACGTGACTCCCGGATTGCACGCCGACGTGCCGTCGAAGCCGTTTGGCGGGCCGGAGGAGATTGCTTTCACGCCCGACGGCCAGGGGCTCGTCTTCGCCGCCCGCGTCGTCGGTGCTGCGGAGCCCTGGTCGACCGACTTCGACCTCTGGCACGCGCCGCTGCACGGCACCACCGAGCCCACCTGCCTGACCGAGGCCAACCAGGCCTGGGACACCGCGCCGACCTTCTCGCCCGATGGCAGGACGTTGGCCTATCTGGCGATGCAGCGGCCCGGCTTCGAGGCCGATCGCTTCCGCGTCGTGCTGCGCGACTGGCCCGACGGTGAGCCGCGGGTGCTCACCGAGAGCTGGGACCGCTCGCCCGGCAGCATCTTCTTCTCCCCCGGCGGAGAGACGATCTACGCCACCGCAGGCGACGTCGGTGAGGTGAAGCTGTGGGCGATCGACGTCGCGACGGGGATGGCTCGTACGCTTGTCGGCGGTGGCCATGTGCGCTCGCCGGCCCTCGCCGGGGAGCGCCTGGTCTACGCCAAGGACAACCTCCGGCGGCCGGTCGATCTCTACACCGCCGCTCTCGACGGATCGGACGAGCGCCGCATCACCGATGTCAATCAGGATCGCCTGGCGGAGATCCGCTTTGGCGACTACGAGCAGTTCTCGTTCGCGGGATGGAACTCGGAGCCGGTCCATGGCTACCTGGTCAAACCGGTCGACTTCGACCCGGCCAAGAGCTATCCGCTGGCGCTTCTGATCCACGGCGGACCGCAGGGCTCCTCCGACAACGACTTCCACTATCGCTGGAACCCGCAGACCTATGCGGGTGCCGGCTACGCGGTGGTGGCCATCGACTTCCACGGCTCGACCGGCTACGGCCAGGCATTCACCGACTCGATCACCGGCGATTGGGGAGGCAAACCGCTGGAAGACCTGCAAAAGGGCCTGGCCCACGTGCTCCAGCGCAATCCCTGGATCGACGGTGAGCGGGCCTGCGCCCTCGGCGCCTCGTATGGCGGCTACATGATCAACTGGATCGCCGGCAACTGGCCCGACCGTTTCCGCTGTCTGGTCAACCACGACGGCGTTTTCGACATGCGCTCCATGTACTACGCCACCGAAGAGCTGTGGTTCCCCGAGTGGGAGCACGGCGGCCCCTACTGGATGAACCCCGAGGGGCACGAGAAGCACAACCCGGTGCTGCACGTCGACAAGTGGAAGACACCGATGCTGGTGGTGCACGGCGCCAACGACTACCGGATCCCGGAGAGCCAGGGGTTGGCCGCCTTCACGGCCCTGCAGCGCCAGGGCATCCCCAGCCGGTTGCTCTTCTTCCCGGACGAGAATCACTGGGTGCTGAAGCCCAACAACTCGATCCAGTGGCACGAGCAGGTCCTGCGCTGGCTCGAGCAGTGGCTCGTGGCGCCCCAGACGAGTGGGGCAGGCCAGCGATGAAGACCAGAGAGGCAAGACACGTTGCGATCCTGGCCGCGGCTCTGTTCGCGGCCGCCGGATGCGCCCGCGTTTCGGAACCGCAGACCGAGATCGTTCCCGAGCCCGGGGCGACCTTCGACCTGGCCGCAGCCGAGGTCGTCGATCTCAGCCACGCCTACGGTGACGACACGCTCTATTGGCCGACCTCGCCGTCGAAGTTCGAGCTCGAGGTGCTCTCGCATGGGGTGACCGAGGGCGGCTTCTTCTACTCGGCCAACAGCATCTCGACCCCGGAGCATGGCGGCACCCATCTCGACGCGCCGATCCACTTCGCCGAGGGCCGTTGGACGGCCGAGCAGATCCCGCTCGATCGGCTGATCGGGCCGGCGGTGGTGATAGACATCTCGGCCCAGGCGGCGGCCGATCCGGACTACCGGCTCGGTGGCGAGGACCTGTTCGACTGGGAGGTCGAGCACGGTCTGGTGCCGGAGGGCTCGATCGTTCTCCTGCGCACCGGCTGGTCCCAGCGCTGGCCGGACGCCCTGGCCTATCTGGGCGACGACACCCCGGGAGATGCCTCCAACCTGCACTTCCCGGCCTACGGCGAGGAGGCGACGCGCACGCTGGTGGAGCAGCGCCGGGTCGCCGTCCTGGGGGTCGATACGGCGAGCATCGACCACGGCCCGTCGACCGACTTCATCGTGCATCAGGTGGCCAATGGCGCCAACGTCGCGGGGCTCGAGATGATCGGCGCGGGTCGTGTCCAGGGTGAGCAGCAGGAGCGACCGCGGCCGCTTGGCGGCGTCACCTGCCGCTTCCGGCTCGGCGGCGCAGCCGCCGAGCGCGAGGGTCGAGATCACGGCGCCCAGCACGGCACCGAACACCCGGCCGCGCATCGCCAACGGCGGCGGCACTGCTAGCCTCCTTCTCACCAATCGTCTACTTCGCCGGCGGCACCAGCGCGGCGACCCGC
>CALZJC010000306.1 GCA_945787525.1 Thermoanaerobaculia bacterium
TGAGGAGTCGAGGGGTGGGTCCACCCAGGGGTATCGTAGCCGGCGCGCCGGGCATGCACATCAAAGGGCACTGCTGAGCCGAGCGCCGGCGGAGGAGGCGATGAGCCTCCCACCCGCATTCGGAACCGCTCGAGCCGGGCCCCTGGAGGACCCACCCCTCGACTCCTCTTGCCGGCCGGCCGCTACGCGTTGACGGTCCCGTCCCCGCCTCCCGTTGCCGGCGTTGCCTCCCGGTCCCCAGCAGATCCGCCCAGCGCGAACCCGGCCGCCCGACTCCCGCGCCGCCTACAGCGGTTCGAGCTCGCCCAGCAGCTCCAACAGCTCGCCGACCCGCGCCTGCGAATCGCCGCCGCCGGGGTAGCGGTAGGTGACGGTCATCAGGCGGTCGCTGCCGTCGGGGTGCAGGGAGTAGGCCGCGGTCACCTCCACCGGGCCGTCGGGCCCGGTGAGCTGGCCGCGGGTGGTGTAGGCGGGGCCGTAGGGGGTCATCAGCTCGCGGTTGCCGAAGTAGAGCCGCCCTTCGCCCTCGAACTCCGTGCGGCGCGCCTTGACCACCTCGACCAGATTGATGCCGCCCAGCTCAAGCGGTCCGACCGTTATCTCGACGCTGCCGCTGGCGACGTCGGGGGCCGCCAGGCGCAGGCTCTCGCCCAGGTTCTCGATCACTTCGAACGCCGCCGGCAGGACGGCGATGGCGAGGCCGAGCTCGGCGTTCTCGACGCGCTCGGCGGCGGCCGGCGCCGGGGCCTCGGAGCCGCATCCGAACACGGCGAGGGCCAGCGAGGCCAGGGTGGCGGTGCGTGCAGACGTCGCTCTCATTGTCCTACCTCCAATGGCTCCGCTCCCAACCCCTCGATCCTGTCATGCGGCGGGCGGCCCGTTGTGGGAGTCCGGCTGGTCGTGCGGCAAGGGGCATCTTCGACGGGCCGCTACTGCTGCTCGCGCACCACCCCGGCGGAGCCGGGCTCGCGCGGGTCGGCCGCTGCGGTGACCGTGCCGTCGGTGCGCCGGCCGACTGCGTGCACTTTGCCGACGGTCGGGCGGGGGCCGAACTCGTGGCCGCGGCGCTCGAGCTCCGCCCGGATCTCGGGGCTGAGGGCGTCATCCTCGACGAAGAGCTTGTCGGGCAGCCACTGGTGGTGGATCCGAGGCCGGTCGAGGGCGGTCTGCAGCGGGTCGTCGTCGGCGATCAGGTTGAGCAGCACCTGCGCGGTTGCGGTCAGGATGCGCGGGCCGCCGCGTCCGCCGACGGCCAGCGCCTCGCCGTCGCGCCAGGCGATGGTCGGGCTCATCGACGACAGCATGCGCTTGCCAGGGGCGATCTCGTTCGCCTCGCCCTGCACGAGGCCGTAGACGTTGGGGCGGCCGGGGGCGGTGGTGAAGTCGTCCATCTCGTTGTTGAGCAGGTAGCCGGCCTCGGGCACGATGACGGCGCAGCCGAAGAGACCGTTCAGCGTGGTGGTCAGGGCCACCAGGTTGCCCCGTGCGTCGACTACCGACAGATGGGTGGTGTCGGCCGGCTCGGGCGGCAGCTCTGCCGGCCAGGCGCGCAACTGCCGTGAGCTGGTGGCGCGGTACGGATCGATGGTGGCGGCGCGCTGCGCCAGCCACTCTGGAGCCAGCAGCTCGGTGGCCTGGCCCTGGGCGGTCTCGGGGTCGCCCAGCAACGTCCGATCGGCGAAGGCGCGGCGCATCGCCTCGGCCAGCAGATGGGCGCGGTTGGCGCCGAATCGAGGCTGACGATGCCAACCCGCGCGCTCGGCCAGACCGAGAATCTGCCCTACCACGACGGCGCCGGACGAAGGCTGGTCCATGGCCGCGAAACGCCATCCGAAGGCCTCGAAACGCACCGGCTCCCGCCACACCGGCCGGTAGGCGGCGAGGTCGGCGGCGTTCAGGACTCCGCCATGGCGGTGCGCCGCGCGCTCGGCCGCCGCCGCCAGGTGGCCGTGGGTCAAAGCCTCCGGGCCGGCGCGGGCGTAGGCCGCCAGGGCGCGCGCCAGCGCGGGTTGTCGGAGGATGGTGCCCGCCGCTGGCGGGCGGCCGCCGGGCAGCCAGACGTCGGCGGTTCCGGCAAAGCGCTCGAGCCGGTCGCGGTACTGCTCGAGTATGCGCTCGAGCCGGCTGGAGACGGGGAAGCCGCGTCTGGCGAGCCTTTGCGCCGGCGCGACGACCCGGCGCCAGGGCAGATGGCCGAAGCGGTCGTGCAGCTCCCAGAGCCCGCGCGGTGAGCCGGGCACGCCCGCCGCGAGGCCGCCGAACAGCGAGGCTTCGGGCCGCGGCTCGCCAGCGGCGTCGAGATACATCTCGCGGCTGGCGGCCGCCGGTGCGGTTTCGCGAAAGTCGAGGCTGGCGAGCCGGTCGCCGAACTTGAGCACAGCAAACCCACCGCCACCCAGGTTGCCGGCCTCGGGGAAGACCACCGCCAGCGCCAGGGCGGTCGCCACCGCCGCATCCACGGCGTTGCCGCCGCGTCGTAGGGTGTCGAGCCCGACGGTGGTGGCCAGCGGGTCGCTGGAGGAGACGGCCCCGCCGCTGCCCACCGCCCCAGGCAAGGAGGCGCCCGCGGCCGCCGCCGCCTGCAGCGCCAGCACGGCCAGGACCGCGAGGACCCACAGCCGGCGGTCAGACCGCATCGTCAGCACGGCATCGTTCAGCGGGGTGGGTTAGCAAGGGCTGCTAGGCATCCTGGAGATAGCTCTCCAGAAGATGCGTGGCGATGCTCATGAAGTCGCGCTCGGTGACAATGCCCACCAGATGGCCGTCGTGGTCGACGACCGGCAGCGCGCTGATGCGGTTCTCGCGCATCGTGCGCAGCGCTTCGACGGTGGGTGTCTCGGGGTGGGCGGTGATCAGGTCGCGGGTCATGATGCTGCTCACCGCCACCGGGTGCGGGCGGCGGCCGGGGCGGCTGGCGCGGCCGGGGTCGTCGGGTTCGTCGGTCAGCAGACGCAACAGCGCCCGGTGGGTCACCAGACCGACGAGGTGCCGATCGCCGTCCTCCACCGGCACGTGACGGATGTGCTTCCAGTTCATGACGCAGGCCACCATGTCCACGACCTCGTCCTGGTTGACGGTGAACAGGTCGGTGGTCATCAGCTGGCCGACGCGCTGATACTGGCTCCTGAGATCGCCGGCCTCCTCGACCGACGCCGGCTCCCAGGTGTGGACCGGCTTGCCTTGCAGCTGGCGGCTCAGGGCGCCGGCGACGACGGCGGCGAGCCGTTCCGCCTCGGTGGTCCGGTCCTTCATCGCGGCCAGCGAGTCGACCTGCCACTGCGAGCCGGTGAACTGGCTCTCCACCCGCGCCTCGATGGTGTCGAGGTAGCGCGCGATGTCGGCGTCGTCGATGCCGACCGCCGCGAGACCGCGGCGAGCCAGCGGCAGGAGCTCGTCGAGGATCAGGCGTTGCGACGGCACGTGACCCCGCTGGGGCCAGGCCATGTGGGAGCCGAGACCGCGCCGCGCCGCCGCCACCAGGTTCTCTCGCGCGTCCTCGAACTCCATGACCTCGGTGATGTCGGGGTACTCCTTGTCCATGCCGGTCATCAGGCCGAACCAGAATGCGGCGTTGGCCACCTCGTCCAGGACCGTCGGGCCGGAGGGCAGCACCCGGTTCTCGATGCGCACGTGGGGACGACCATCGGTGATCCCGTAGCAGGGTCGGTTCCAGCGATAGACCGTTCCGTTGTGCAGCGTCAGGGCGCGCAGCTTGGGTGCCCTGCCCTCGGCCAGCAAGGCGAACGGGTCCTCATCGATCTCGCGGCTCATCAGGACGCGGAAGCGGGTGATGTCCTCGCGGAAGATCTCCACCGGCGACGACTGCACCCACTGGCGGCCGAAGCTGACGCGCGGCTGCTGCTCGGTCAGATGGGCGGTGGTCGGTCGGGTATCGATCGACTGCTGGAAGAGGGGAATACGGGTCTCGCGCCAGAGCTGGCGGCCGAACAGCAACGGCGAGTTGGTGGCTCCGGCGAGGGTCGGTGCGGCACATGCTTGAGCGATGTTGTAGCGCCGTGCGAAGTCGGCAGGCGAGACCTGAAAATGGATCTGAAAGCTGGTGTTGCAGGCCTCCAGCATGACGTTGTCGTGGGTGATCATCAGCTCGTCGCGACCCTTGATTCGCAGGGTGTAGTTGGCGCGACGCAGCCGGTTCATCGCCTCGTTGAGAGCGTAGTAGCGCTCCATCGGCGTCATGTTGTCGAGCGTCAGGTCGCGCTTTTCGAGGGTGGGCAGAATGCCGATCTGAACGGCGTGCGTATCGAGGCGCGCCGCCGCCTCGCGCACCTTGGCCAGCAGCGACTCGAGATCGTCCTCGAGCCGGTGCAGGCAGTCGCTGGAGAAACTCAACGGGTCGAGATTGAACTCGATGTTGAAACGGCCCAGCTCGGTGGTGCAGCGTGGATCGTCGATCAGCTCGAGGACTTCCAGGTTGTTCAGCGCCGGCCGCCAGTACCGGTCGACCAGGAAAAGCTCCTGCTCGGCGCCGATGCGGCTGACGCCGCTCTCGAACATGTCGTCGTCCAGCATCTGCTGGAAGGCCCGCAGGTCGGCCAGCAGATGCTGGGTGAAGCGTCGCAGCTCGGCCGCGTCTGACGGTTGGCTGACGTCTTGCTCGCCCATCCGGTCGGTCCGCAAGGAGGCGACGGTTTACCCCCACCAGTACCTCTAGGTTGCAGGAACCGCGGGGATTCTAGCCGCGCACCGGAACCGCCGCAAACGGCCCCCTGCCTGCGCGGGTGGGCGGCGCCTGCGCAGAGGCGTTGGGAGACGAGCGCGGTCGCCCGGAGAAGGTAAGGCTAGCGGGTCGAGATGGGGTCGAACGGCTGG
>CALZJC010000307.1 GCA_945787525.1 Thermoanaerobaculia bacterium
ATCGAAGTGGAGCTGGAGCCGTTCGAGGAACGTCTCGAAGCGGTCGAGTCGGAGATGCGGCCGTTCGAGGAGCGTCTCGAGGCGATCGAGGTCGAGATGGAGCCACTCGCGGAGCAGCTGGAGGCGATCGAGGTCGAGATGGAGCCCCTCGAGCGGGAGCTCGAGGCGCTGGCGGAGCAGATGGAGCCGCTGGCGCGAGACGGCGAGCCGCGCGCGGCCGAGCTGGAGCGGCTGGCCGCCCGGATGCGGGAAGTGCACGAGCGCATGGAGCCGCTGCACGAGCGCATGGGCGCGATCCATGAGGAGATGGCGCCGGTGTTCGTGCGCATGTCCGCGGCCCATGAGGAGATGGAGCCGTTGCACGAGCGCATGGGCGCGATCCACGAGGAGATGGCGCCGGTGCTCGAGCGCCTGGCCGCCGCGCACGAGGGGATGGAGCCGCTGCACGAGCGCATGGCGGACATTCATGAGCAGATGGAGCCGGCGTACGAGCGCATGAGCGCCGCGCACGAGCGCATGGCACCGGTGCACGAGCGCATGGGCGAGCACCACGAGCGCATGGAGCCGATCCACCGCAAGATGGGCGAGGTCCACGAGCGCATGCAGCCGCACCACGAGGAGATGGGGCGGCGCCACGCCGAGCTCGAACGGGAGTTGGCAAACGTCGTCGAGCGTCTGTTGGCCACCGAGCTGGGCGGCGTCACCGCCGCCGGCACCGACTACGCTCCCGCCGCGGCGCGGATCGTCGACGCCGTCTCGATCCGCGTCGACGACGGCAAGCTGCGCGTCCTGAGCTCGGCACCAAGGCTGCGGCAGATTCTCGACGAAGTCCTGGCCGCGCAGGTCACCGCCCCCGACGAGGAGTTCGCGGCCGCCGCCGAGCGCTTCGCCCGCGCTCTCGGCGATCTCGAGGTCGAGGCGCGGTAGACGCCGGCCGAGCCGGGCCGCGTATCGCCGCCGAGGCGGCGGGATCGGCCGGGCGGAATCCGTCTGTCCTGGGAGTGGCAGGGCGGAGAGATCGCCCTGGCTTTCGGCGGTAGTATCGCCGCAACCCAGGAGGCCCCATGAGAGTCCACTCCCGAGCTTCCCGCCGCCGGCGCCCGGCATCCGCTGCCACCCTGCTCGTCGCGCTGCTCGCCTCGGCTCCGGCGGCGCTGGCCCAGCGGCCCGGCATCCCCGAAGGCCACGCCGAGTACGTCCGCAGCCACTACACCAAGTTCGAGCACCGCGTGCCGATGCGTGACGGCGTCGAGCTGTTCACCGCCGTCTACCTGCCCAACGACACTTCGAAGAGCTACCCGATGCTGCTCTTCAGAACGCCCTACAGCATCGGCCCCTACGGCGCCGACAAGTACCGCGAGCTGCTCGGCCCGAACCCCGAGTACGACAAGGAGGGCTTCATCTTCGTGCTCCAGGACGTGCGCGGGCGGTTCCTGTCGGAGGGCGAGTTCGTCAACATGCGCCCCCACGTCGCCGAGAAGAGCGGGCCCGGCGACGTCGACGAGTCCACCGACACCTGGGACACCATAGAGTGGCTGCTGGACCACATCCCCGGCCACAACGGCAGGGTGGGGCAGTGGGGCGTCTCCTATCCCGGCTTCTACGCCTCGGCCGGGGCGATCGACTCGCACGCGGCGCTTAAGGCCGTCTCGCCCCAGGCGCCGATCGCCGACTGGTTCTGGGACGACATGCACCACCACGGCGCCTTCATCCTGCCCCTGGCGTTCAACTTCTTCTCCAGCTTCGGCGTCGCTCGGCCCGAGCCCACCACCGAGTGGCCCGAGCGGTTCGACCACGGCACGCCCGACGGCTACCAGTTCTTCCTCGACCTGGGCCCGCTCGGCAACGTCAACGAGCGCTACTTCAAGGGCGAGATCGACTTCTGGAACCGGGTCGTGGCCCATCCGAACTACGACGAGTTCTGGCAGTCGCGCAACATCCTGCCGCACCTCGAGAACATCTCCGCCGCGGTGATGACCGTTGGCGGCTGGTTCGACACCGAGGACCTCTACGGACCGCTCGAGACTTACCGCTCCATCGAGGAGAACAACCCCGGCATCGCCAACACCCTGGTCATGGGGCCGTGGCCGCACGGCGGCTGGCGGCTGGGCGGCGGCGAGGCCCTGGGCTCGGCCGAGTTCGGCTTCAAGACCGCCGAGTTCTTTCGCGACCTCGAGCTGCGCTTCTTCAAGCACCACCTCAAGGAGGAGGCCGATCCGGACCTGCCCGAGGCGCTGGTCTTCGAGACCGGCGCCAACCGCTGGCGGCGCTTCGACGCCTGGCCGCCCGGGGGGGTCGAGCAGCGCAAGCTCTTCCTTCATGCCGCGGGCGGTCTCGCCTTCTCGCCGCCGCCGGCCGACAGCGCCGGTGTCGACGAGTACCCCAGCGACCCGGCCAAGCCGGTTCCGTACACCATGGAGATCACCACCCGCTGGGCGCGCGACTACATGACCGAGGACCAGCGGTTCGCGGCCCGGCGGCCCGACGTGCTGGTCTATGCCAGCGAGCCGCTGGAAGAGGACCTGACCCTGGCCGGCCCGCTCACCGCCGAGCTCTGGGTCTCGACCACCGGCACCGCGTCCGACTTTGTCGTCAAGCTGGTCGACGTGGCCCCGCCATCGACCCTGACCGCCGCCGAGCGCCGCGCTCGCCGGGCGCGCCGCGGCCCGCCGAGCGGGCCCGAGGACCGAGGCAACCACCAGATGCTGGTCCGGGCCGAGGTCCTGCGCGGCCGCTTCCGCAACAGCTACGAGAACCCGGAGCCGTTCGTTCCCGACCAGGTCGCGGCGCTCGAGTTCGAGCTCCAGGACGTGCTGCACACCTTCAAGCGCGGCCACCGGGTGATGATCCAGATCCAGTCGAGCTGGTTCCCGTTCGTCGACCGCAACCCGCAGAA
This sequence comes from Thermoanaerobaculia bacterium, assembly GCA_945787525.1. Classification (GTDB taxonomy): domain Bacteria; phylum Acidobacteriota; class Thermoanaerobaculia; order Multivoradales; family JAHEKO01; genus CALZJC01. Next base: position 2,897 of record CALZJC010000307.1, read on the forward strand.
GTACGTGCCGAACATCTTCGAGGCGACCGAGCAGGACTTCATCAGGGTGACCAACCGGGTGCACCGCTCGCCGGAGCATCCGAGCGGGATCCGGGTCGGGGTGCTTCCGCGGTAACGGCAAGATCGGCCGGCCCGAATTCCGTCTCTATCGACGGCAGCGAGCCGGGTCGAATCCGGGACTGGACAGGGAGTCGATGCAGGCCTTGAAAACACACACAGTTACACGTATCCTGTGCTGGTGAAAAATGTCACGCTCGCCTTGAATGAAAAGACGCTCCGGGAAGCGCGTCGTATCGCCGCCGGCCGGTCGACCTCTCTCAATGCGATGATCCGCGAGTTTCTCGAGGACCTCACCCGCCGGGAATCCGGTGCGGCCCAGGCGCGGCGCCGGATTGTGGAGATGTGCCGCGAGTCCCGGGCCGAGGTCGGCCCTCGCGAGTGGAGCCGGAACGGGCTGCATGAGCGTTGAGTGTTTCCTCGACTCCAACGTCCTGGTCTATGCCGTGTCTGGCGCGCCGGATGACGCCGCCAAGCAGGCAAGGTGCGTGGAGCTGATCGAGACGGCCGATTTCGGCCTGTCGGCCCAGGTCCTCCAGGAGTTCTACGTCACGGTGACCCGCAAGATCCGTGTGCCCATGGCGCCCGAAAAGGCGATGGCCTTCCTCGACGAGCTCCGGATGTTGCCGATCGCCTGGACCGACTATCCGCTGATCGTCTCCGGCATCGAGCACTCGCTGCGCTACCGGATCTCGTTCTGGGATGGGGCGATCATCGCCGCCGCCGAGACCCTCGGGTCGCCGATTCTCTACTCTGAGGATCTGAACCACGGCCAGCGGTATGGGACGGTCCGCGCCTTGAACCCGTTCCTCGACGGCTGAGGAGAGGGGCCGGCCGCGGCCGCCGGCCGAACCCACGGGGCTTGTAACCGAGCGGCGCCCTTCGTACTCTCACGAGGTGACGGTGATCCGAGCGAGGTAGACCCGTGGGAAGCGACAGCAGATCCGCCCCTGGGCACGGCAAGCTCCTGCGGTGGTCGGCCATTGCCGCGGCGCTCGTCTTGCCGCTGTGGGCCGGCGCCGCGACCGCGTCCGCCTGGCAGGTGGCCCGCGGTCCCTCGGCCGTCAGCTTCACCATCTCCCACCTGATCTTCAGCGAGGTCGAGGGCCGCTTCACCAGGTTCTCGGGCTCCGTCGAGCTCCCTGGGGAGAGCTTCGAGGAGGCCCGCATCGAGGCCGACATCGACGTCGCCAGCATCCGCACCGGCCACCGGGACCGCGACGAGCACCTGGTCAGCGAAGAGTTCTTCTTCGCCGACCGGTTCCCCCGCATCCGGTTCGTCAGCCGCACCGTCAGGCGCACCGGCGAGGACACCTACGAGATCGTCGGCGACCTCACCATCCGCGACGTCACCCGCGAGATCGTCCTCGCCGCCAGCTCCATGGGGCGCCGGCAGACGACGGCCGGCGCGCGGCTCGACTTCGAGGCTACCGGGCTGCTCAACCGGCACGACTACGAGTTGCAGTGGAACAAGATCTGGGACGGTCGGGCCGTGCTCGGCGAGGAGGTCCAGATCACCCTCAAGGTCTGTCTGGTCGAGAGCGAACCGCCGGGACGGTAGGCACGGGTAGACGGCAAGAACGCCCACTTCTCAATCCGTCCAGTACAACAGAAGTTGTGCGGCTGCCGGCTGCCGCTTTCACCGCACCCTGATCTCGACTTGTGCGAGTAGTTGTGTAAGACTTCACACATGGCAACCAACCTGGCAATCGATCCCGCGCTCCTCGACCGTGCCCTGGCGGTCAGTGAGGAGAAGACCAAGAAGGCGGCGGTCACTCGGGCGCTCGAAGAGTTCATCGCCCGGCGCGAGCAAAAGCGCATTCTCGAGCTCTTCGGCGCTC
>CALZJC010000308.1 GCA_945787525.1 Thermoanaerobaculia bacterium
GCAGGCCCAGGATGGCGGTCCGACGGGAGCGTGCACCGTGGCGAAGACGCGCCGGTGCGGCGCGGAACGGCTCCGCGTAGAGAACCCCGGGCATGCGCTCTACCTCGTGACGGGCCGCAGAGGAGGTCGGCTCCACGAACGTCGTGGTGACGTCGTGCAGCATGACCTCCTCGAACTGCACTTTCATCAGGAGATCGATGGCGTCGACGAAGAAGAACCCGAAGACCAGCAGCGCGATGGCGAAGGCGATCCCGGTGGCCGAGAGCAGCGTGCGTACGGGGCGGCGGCCCAGGTTGCGGAGGATCATCCTCGCCGGCTCGGAGAGGAGGCGGGCAAACCCGATGCGCTCGAGCCAGCTCCGCTTGAAGCTGGCTGGAGGCTCGGGACGCATCGCTTCCGCCGGCGGTAACCGGACGGCGCGCTGCACGGCGCCGAACGCCCCCAGGGTCGCCGCTCCCAGGCTCACCGCCAGCGCGGCGAGGGCGATCCGCGGCGACAGGAAGTAGGCGAAGATCGGGAAGCGGAACCACTGGTTGTACATACCGGTCATACCGCGGCCCAGCCAGGCGCCGACGGCGACGCCGAGCAGACCGCCGAGCAGCGCGATGACCAGACCGAGCTTCGTGTAGTGGAGCGCCACGTCCCGGTTCGAGTAGCCGACCGCTTTCAAGGCGGCGATCTGCGTCCTCTGGACCGAGATGATCCGGGAGAGCACCACGTTGAGCAGAAAGGCGGCCACCGCCAGGAAGACCACCGGCAGGACGGAGCCCATCGTCTGCAGCTCGTGCATCTCGTTGGCGACGAACCAGGCCGAGGTCTGCAGCGCTCGGGGGATCGCCCCAAGACCGCCGTAGCGCCGCAGCAGACGGTCGAGATCGGCGATCACCGGCTCGACAGGGGCGCCGGGGCTCAGGGCCAGCACGACGTCGTTGAAGCCCCCCTCCATGTCGAAAGCCGAGGCCAGCGCCCGGCGCCCCATCCAGAAGACGCCGAACCGCCGGTCATCGGGCAGAAGGTCGCCCGGCGGGATCGTGTAGACGAACTCCGGCGACAGTGCCACCCCGACGATTGCGAGCTCCCGGCGCCGGCCGTTGATGATCGCTCCCACCCGGTCGCCGGGCTCGAGCCCGTGGGCCAGGGCGAAGGCCTCGATCACCAGCACCTCGTCCGGGCGCCCCGCCTGGAGGTAGCGTCCCTTGACCAGATAGAGGTCATTCAGCCGCGGCCGCCGGCGCTCGGGGATCGAGACCAGCAGGCCGCGTGCCGGCTCGGTCATGCCCTCGACGTCCAGGGTCACCTGGACCACGACCCGCGGCTCGACTCCCGCTACCCCCGGCAGGGTCTCGATCCGCGACACCGTGGACAGGGGCGCGCGCTTGAGCGAGGCGAAGACGTCGGCGAGGCGGAAGCGGTCGTAGTAGGTCGAGTGGGTGTGATCGAGCGACTCGAAGGTGGAGAAGTACATGGTGAACATCGCCACTCCGGCGGCGATCACCAGACCGATCGCCAGCGCCTGCCCCTTGAGCTGTCGCAAGTCGCGCAGCAGCTTGCGGTCGATGGTCAGCATCGCCTCACCACTCGAGCTCCCGCGCGCCGGCGCGCCGCTCGTTGCGCTCTTCACTGACGATCCGGCCGTCGGCGAGCCTCAGCACCCGGTCCGCCATGGCGGCGATGGCGACGTTGTGGGTGATCACGGCCACGGTGGTCCCGAGCTCCCGGTTGACGCGCGCGATCGCCTCGAGCACCAGAACGCCCGTCGAGATGTCCAGGGCGCCGGTGGGCTCGTCGCACAGCAGAACATCGGGCTGCTTGGCGATCGCCCGCGCGATCGCCACCCGCTGCTGCTCGCCGCCCGAGAGCTGCGCCGGAAAGTGCTCCTGGCGATCGCCGAGCTCGACCAGGCCCAGGGCCTCGGCCGGATCCATCGGGTTCTCCGAGATGTCCGTCACCAGGGCGACGTTCTCGACCGCCGTCAGGCTCGGGATCAGGTTGTAGAACTGGAAGACGAAGCCGACGTGCTGCCGGCGGTAGCGGGTGAGCTCACTTTCGTCGGCCGCCGTCAGCTCGTGGTCCCGATACCAGACCGTGCCCGAGGTCGGCACGTCCAAGCCTCCCAAAATGTTGAGCAGGGTCGACTTGCCGCTGCCCGAAGGGCCCAGCAGCACCACCAGCTCGGAGGCCCAGAGCTCGAGATCGATCCCCCGCAGCGCGTGCACCTCGACCTCGCCCATGCTGTATACCTTGGTCACCTCGTGGGCGACGAAAGCCGGCTCGCTGCTGCCCGCACGAGCGGTCTGAGGCGCTCTACGCATCGCGCTTGCTGCCAATCTACGCCTTTCCCGACCTGTCTCAATACCTCCACGGGTGGGTCTCGAGCGCCGATCCTAGGGGTGGGCAAGGTCCTGCAGCGCGAAAGGAGTGCGCGCGCGTGCCTCCGGCACCACGATCAGCGCCTAGCGATACACCTCGACCCCGGCGATGTCGGCTGGCCACATCGACCTGCGAAATGCGAAGGGCGAGAACGCGAAAGCCGGCCGCGTGTCCAGGCTCTGCACCAGGAGCGCGGTCGAGCCCCCCGGACCGGCGACCTCGAAATCGAGTCTCGCGAGCACGGCCGCCCGCAGCCCCGGGTGCTGATCCCAGAAGACCGCCTTGGCGAGGCGCCTGTCGCCTGTCACCGCCTCCACGCCGAGCTCGACTGCGTCCTCCCGCGTCGGGCGGACGCGCAGGAGATGGAAAGCGGGCAGCGGCGCAAGGGGATCGAGCTTGCGCGCTTTCTGCAAGGCATCCTCAGCCCAGGGCTGGCCGGCTTCGAACCCCAACGTACCGGCAGCCAGCCATAGTGGCGCCAGATGGCGGGCACCGACAGCGGCGCGACGAGCCTCCTCGGCCACGGCCGCGTCGGACCCGCCGAGCTCGGCCGCCAGCCAGGCCGCCCGGGCCCGGTAGAGCGGAAACCCCGGATCGAGCTCTTGGGCCCGGCGCACGTGGGCGAGCGCGGCGGCCCGGGTTCCGGCACCGAGGGCGCGTTGGTAGCAGAGGTGAGCCCTCTCGATTGGAAGGAGGATCAGTACCGCCGGGAAGACGTAGAGACAGCCGAGTCCCAAGACCGATCTGTCGGAGCCGCGCGACGCCTGCGGAGCGCCCGTAAGGGCCACACCTGCGATGACTGCCAGCGCTGCCGGCACGGCCACCACGGCAACCGCCGCATTGCCCACCAGCGTCACCGCGCCGCCAGCGATTCCAAGCAGGGCGGCCTGCAGGATCACTCTCTGGCGCGCCCCGGCAAGCTCCTGTAACCGCCGCCGGGCAAAGAACCAGCCGATCGCCGCGACCAGACCGAGCCCGAGAGCTCCCATCTCGTAGCCGAGTTGCGCCGGCCAGGAGTGCAGATCGCCCACCACCTCACTCGCTGGACCGAGGCCCGCCACCGGTTCGATGAACTGACCTGCCGTCCAGGGTACAGAGACCGGACCCCAGCCCAGCAGAGGTCGCCTGCTCAGGCCGATCCAGCCGGCGCGGGCGTACTGAACCCGCCGGCGGAGGGAGATATCTGTTCCAGAAACCACGCTCGCGACGCGCTGCAGGCCCTTCGAAGCGTCGGCGGCGCCCTCGAGGGCGGCAGGCCCTCTCTCCGACCCTTCGCCTCCCACCCGGACAGCCGCCAGACCGATCAGGATGACGAGAGCGACCATCCCAGACCATGCCAAGAAGCGCGCACGCTTGCACCACATTGCGGCAAGAAGAGCCTGCACGACGATGGCGAAGGCGGCGAGCAACGAGTCCGTAGCGAGGAGCGCCACGGCCACCGAGATGCCCACCAGAAATCCGCCGATTCGCGTCAGCCGGCGTCCGGCGAAAGATGCCAGACCGACCGGCCAGAGGATCACCAGCCAGGCGGCCAGGAGGTTCTTGTTGCCGAGCGGCATCGCCGCTCCATGCGCGGGATGGACCTGCCAGCGAATCACGGCCAGCGCGGCCACCAGGCCGAGGAGCAGCCCCAGTGTCCAGAGACCCAGACGCCGTTCCCGGGATCCTCTCCAGCACGAAGCCACCGCGGCCGGAATCAGGAGATAGGCCGGCAGAAGAAGCGAGCCCGTGACACCCGCCCTGGGCACGGGCCCGGACAGCCAACTCGCCAGCGTGGCGACCAGCAGGGCCGGCACCAGCCATCTCCCGACGCTGCCGAGTCCGAGGGGGTCCCGCCACTGTGCCGCGCCCAGAAGGGCGAATGCCAGCAGGCCACCGTGCGCAGCCGCGGCGCCCGCGAACGTAGCGCCCCCGGCAAAGCTGCCGCTCCAGAAGGTCAGCAGAGCCAGGAAGACGGGTGGCAGCACCGCCCTCACTGCCGCCAGCATCAGCCGCGGCCGTGAATCAGCGTGGTGCGCCGGCGAGGCCTGTAAGCCGATCTTGCGGATTCGGCACCAGGCGCAAGTCCAGCCGACCGGTGCTGCCAAAAACCGGATCGAGCTCCGGCGCCGGAGCGGGAGCAGCCGACGGCGGCTCCGGCGGCCGCGCAGCCGGCTGAGGCGGTACGACCTCTCGCGCCGCAGCCGCCCCGGAAGAGCCTGCGGGGCCCGCCGCGGGAGCCGGCGTCACGGGCTGGCGGATGATCTGGCCGCTCGGCTCCTCCCGGCGCCGCGCGCCGCCCTGGGCGGAGGCGCCGGTGGCGGCGGCGCTTCCGGTCTCGAACTCGGCCCGCTCCGGCTCGCTCGGCTCAGAAACGGAGGGCTCGTCCATCTCGCCCGCCTGGGCTCCAGGGCTCCCGCCGCTCGACCGAATCCCAGC
>CALZJC010000309.1 GCA_945787525.1 Thermoanaerobaculia bacterium
CCCAGAGCAGCACCGCCAGCACCGCCAGCCTGATCACCGAGGCCCTCATTCGTTCCCCAGGGCGTCGCGGACCAGCTCGGGCACCGCCGCCAGGGCAGCCGCCAGCTTCTCCGGCTCGCGGCCCCCAGCCTGGGCGAAGTCCGGCCGGCCGCCGCCCCTGCCGCCCACCATGCCGGCCACCGCGCCGGCCAGCCTGCCGGCGTGCAGCCGATCGGTCAGATCGCGACTGACTGCCGCCACCAGCGAGACTTTCTGCTCCTCGCGCGTGCCCAGGACGACGACCCCCGAGCCCAGTCGTCCCCGCAGCACGTCGGCCAGATTGCGAATTTCGCCGGCCGGCGCCGGCGGCACCTCTCGCGCCACCACCCGGACGCCACCGATCTCGACCTCCTCGTCGCCCGCTCCATCGCCGGAAACCGTCTGCAAACGCAGCCATGACAGCTCCTTCTCCTGGCGGCGAAGCTGCTCGCGCAGCGCCGCAGCCTCGGCGGCGGCGCTGTCGGCGGTCGTGCCCAGCGCGGCGCCCACCGCCGCGAGCTGTTCGCCCTGGTGCCGCAGGCGCTCCAGCGACACTGCGCCGGTGAGCGCTTCGATGCGGCGCACTCCCGAGGCCACGCCACGCTCGGCGGTGATCAGAAACGGGCCGATCTCGCCGATGTTGGACACATGGCAGCCGCCACAGAGCTCGAGGCTGTGGAGCTGGGCCCCGCCGGCCGCAGAGGGCAGCGCCGGCACCTCCACCGTCCTCACCCGATCGCCGTACTTCTCGCCGAACAGCGCCATGGCGCCTGCCCGGACCGCCTCCTGATAGTCGCGATCCTCGGTGATCCGTGTCTGCCGGGCCAGCAGGACCCAGCGGTTGACGAGCTCTTCGATGCGCCGCACCTCCGCCGGGTCGACGGGCTGCGAATAGGTGAAGTCGAAGCGCAGCCGATCGGGTGCCACCAGTGAGCCGGCCTGGCGCACTCCGCTTCCCAGCCGGTGGCGCAGCGCCAGGTGCAGCAGATGGGTGGCGGTGTGATTACGCTGGGTGGCGCGTCGCAGCTCTTCGTCGACCGCCGCGGTGACCCGGTCGCCGACCGAGAGCTCGCCGCGTTCGAGGCGCAGGAAGTGGAAGATCGTGCCCGAGGCCTCTTTCTGGGTGTCCTCGACCACGGCGCCACCGTTCTCCCAGGTCAGCCGGCCACGGTCGCCCACCTGGCCGCCGGACTCGCCATAGAACGGTGTCCGACCGAGCACCGCCACGCCCCCCGCACCGCTGGCCAAACGATCCGCGCGGCTGGCGCCGACCTCGTCGAGGGCGGCCAGCGCCACGACCTCGACGTCCTCTTCGCGCAGGCTGGTATAGCCGGTGAACTCGGTGACCCGGCCCCGCAGCACCTCGCGCACCTGGGCCAGCCGGTGCCGGCTGTCGCCGATCGCCGCCCGCGAGCGCCGCCGCTGCTCGCCGAGCGCCTCCTCGAAGCCTTCGAGGTCGAGACCGAACTGCTCCTCCTCGGCGATCTCGCGGATCATCTCGAGCGGCAGTCCGTAGGTATCGTAGAGGCGAAAGACCGCCGCACCGGGCAACCGGTCGCCGCCCTCGGCGCGCACCTCGTCGACCGTCGCCTGAACCTGTCGAGAGGCCGCGGCCACGGTCGCCAGGAACTTCTCCTCCTCGCTCCTGACCGTGCCGCGTGAAGCCTCTTCGGCTTGCGGCAGCTCCCCGTAGACGGCCCCCATGAGCTCGCCCAGCACCGGCAGCAGGCGATGCAGAAACGGCTCCTCGAAGCCCAGCCGCATGCCGTGCCGCAGCGCTCGCCGCAGAATCCGCCGCAGAACATAGCCGCGCCCCTCGGCACCAGGGATCACTCCGTCGGCGAGCAGAAAGGTCACTGCCCGCAGGTGGTCGGCGATCACCCGTAGAGAGACGTCGGCGTCGACATCGCGGCCGTAGGTTGTGCCGGCCTCGCCCGCCGCGGCGGCGAGCAGCGGCTGGAAGAGATCGGTGTCGTAGTTCGAAGCCACCCCCTGAAGCACCGCCGAGACCCGCTCGAGACCCGCGCCGGTGTCCACCGAGGGTTTGGGCAGCGCTTTCGTGGAGCCGTCGGCGAAGCGCTCGAACTGCATGAACACGAGGTTCCAGATCTCGACGTGGCGACCGCTGTCAGCACCTTCCTGGAAGACGACGGCCGGCAGATCCGGCCGCAGGTCGACGAAGATCTCGCTGCACGGCCCGCAGGGACCGGTCTCGCCCATCTCCCAGAAGTTGTCCTTCTTGCCGCACCGCACGACGCGCTCGGCCGGCAGTGCGGTCAGCCGCAGCCACAACTCCGCAGCTTCGTCGTCCTCCTCGTAGACAGTCGCGGTCAGACGCTCGGCCGGCAGGCCCCAGACCCCGGTCACCAGCTCCCATCCGAACCGGATCGCCTCCTCCTTGAAATAGTCGCCAAACGAGAAATTGCCCAGCATCTCGAAGAAGGTGTGGTGCCTGGGGCTGGGGCCGACATTCTCGAGGTCGTTGTGCTTGCCCGACACCCGCATGCACTTCTGCGAACTGACCGCTCGGGGCACCGGTGGCTGGCTGACGCCGGTGAAGTAGTCCTTGAACTGGACCATGCCGGCGTTGGCGAAGAGCAGCGTCGGGTCGTCCTGCGGCACCAGCGGCCCGCTGGGATACTCGCGGTGCCCGCGAGCGACGAAGAAGTCGATGAAGCTCCGCCGGATCTCGTCACTGGTCATGGTCGGATGCCGCTCCGGCGGCGATCCGCCGCCCGTCGATGGAGGGCCTTCAGGATACCACCGCCATCGCCGCGGGGATGCCGGCCTGCAGGTCAGGCATCCCCGTCCACCAGTTCCCGCGCCAGGCGCAGCACGGTGCCAGCGCTGAAGCCCTTGCGGTCGAGATGACGCGCCAAGGCCGCTCGGGCCGTCCCGGCCGCTGGCCGCCGCGACAGCCAGCGCTCGGCCACCTGCCGCGCCGCCGCTTCTTCGCCGGCGACAAAGGCCGCTTCGACCGCCGCCGCCGCCGCCGCCGCCGGCGCACCGCGACGCTCGAGCTCGGCGCGCATGCGCAGCGGGCCGTAGCCGCGACGATTCAGCGGGCCCGTGGCCAGCGACCGGGCGCATCCGGCATCGTCCAGGTAGCCGAGCTTGGCCAGCCGGTCCAGGGTCTCGGCGATCGCCGTCGCGTCGTGGCCCCTTTGGCCCAGCTTGCGCTCCAGCTCGGCGCGGAAATGCGCCCGCCGCGACAGCAGATCGCAGGCTTTTTCGAAGCAGGAGGATCCCATCGCCGCCGATGCGTGCCCGTGACCTCGACCGCTAGCTGCGCTCGACCTCGAGGCTGTCGGTGGCGCCTGTCGGCTTCTCGAGCGTCGACTCCATCTCCTCGCGCGAAACGTCGGCGGTGAACTGCACACCCTGGATCTTGAGCCTGAACTCGTCCGGATTCGATGACCGGCGCAGCGCCTCTTCGAGGGTGATCAGGCCGCTCTTGTAGAGATGGTAGAGCGACTGATCGAAGGTCTGCATGCCGTACTGGCTCGTGCCCAGAGCGATCTGCTCGCGGATGTACTTGGTCTTCTCCTTGTTCTCGACGCACTCGCGGATGTACGGCGTGGCGATGAGCACTTCGCACGCCGGTACCCGGCCGGTCTCGTCGGCCCGCGGCACCAGACGCATGGAGATGGCAGCGCGCAGCACCTGCGCCAGCTGGATGCGGATCTGCTTCTGCTGGTGCGGCGGAAAGACCGAGATGATCCGGTTGACCGTCTCGGTGGCGTCCACGGTGTGCAGGGTCGACAGCACCAGATGGCCGGTCTCGGCGGCGAGCAGCGCGGTCTCGATGGTCTCGAAGTCGCGCATCTCACCGACCAGCACCACGTCGGGGTCCTGACGCAAGGCGGAGCGCAGTGCGGTGGCGAAGCCGCGAGTGTCGACGTCCACCTCGCGCTGGTTGACGATCGATTTCTTGTCGCGGTGAAGAAACTCGATCGGGTCTTCGATGGTGATGATGTGCTCGGTGCGCAGGGTGTTGATCTGATCGATCATCGCCGCCAGGGTGGTCGACTTACCCGAACCGGTGGTGCCGGTGCATAGCACCAGACCGCGGCGTTGCTCGCAGATCTTCTCCAGGACCGGCGGCAGCATCAGCTCCCGGATGTTGAGGATCGTGGCGGGGATGACCCGCAGTACCAGCCCCACCGAGCCGCGTTGCTGGAATACGTTGCAGCGAAACCGGCCCAGGCCCGGCACCGAGTAGGCGATGTCGATCTCGAGGTCTTCCTTGAAGCGCTGCTTCTGGCGGGCGTTCATCATCGAGAACGCCATCCCCACGGTGTCATCCTGCATCAGCCGGCTGAAACCCGTCAGGGGCTCGAGCTTGCCGTCGATGCGCACCACCGGGTGGCCCCCCACCTTGAGATGGACGTCGGAGGCCTTGTTCTCGATGCCATCCTTGAGGACTTCGTTGATATTCATGATCTGCCTCCTCTAGCCCGACTCTGCCGCCGGTTAGCGCACGTGCGAGGGTAGCGATGCCTATCTGAGGTGTCAACGGAGCCCGTCACACTCCTCTCTGGGGCCCGGCAAGGGCCAGGGCGGCGGCAACGACGGCGGCCGTCTCGACTCTCAGCACCGCCGACCCGAGGGTCGTGGCCCGGCATCCCAGGTCGTCGAGCGCCGCCACCTCGGCGTCGCTCCAGCCTCCTGCGGGCCCGCTCACCATCGCCAACCGGCCGCCGCCCACCCCAGGCCGCCAGGCCTCTCCGCCACGCTCGAGCCGCCGCCGATAGCCACTCTCGG
>CALZJC010000310.1:0-5545 GCA_945787525.1 Thermoanaerobaculia bacterium
GCTGCTCGACGGCTTCGATCGCGGCTCGCTGGGCGCCCGCGGCTGGCGGCGGCGGGTGGCCGCGGCGCCCCAGTTCCACGAGAACTGGGTGCTGAGCGAAACGCTGATGTTCAATCTGCTCATGGGGCGGGGCTGGCCGCCGAGCGGTGAGGACATGGAGGAGGCCGAGGAGGTCTGCCGGGCGCTGGGGCTCGGCGATCTGCTGGAGCGCATGCCCTCGGGGCTGCAGCAGATCGTCGGCGAGTCGGGCTGGCAGCTGTCGCACGGCGAGCAGAGTCGCCTGTTCATCGCGCGGGCGTTGTTGCAGAAGACGGAGCTGGTCCTCTTCGACGAGAGCTTCGCCGCGCTCGACCCGGCGAACCTCCGCAAGTGCCTCGAAACGGTGATCGAGCGCAGCCCGACGTTGATGGTCGTGGCGCACCCCTGAGGGGCCGTTTGACGCAAGGTGGCCGGCCGGCTCTGGGGTCCAGGGGGTAGGGGTGCCCCAGGTACCGGCTCGGCATCCGGAGGACTTTGAAGGCTCGCCTCGACCGACCGCCTTCGCCCCAACGCCGAAGGCACAGATCCTCGCTACCAGCACCGCAACCCCGATCTACGCGATACCGGTCGACAAGCCGACGCCAGAGGCCGGCGTCAGGAGTCGGGGGATGGATCCACCCGGGGGGATCGCAGCCGGCGCGACGGGCAAGATGCGTCGAAGGGCACTGCCGGCCCGAGCGCCGGTTTGCTCGACATGGCGTCTCCTCGCTCGGCGCCCGGCCTCCATCGGCCGGAACGCTACGAAGACCCTAGCCTGACCTTCTCACCGATCGTCGTAGCGAAACGTCGTAACTGCCTGAAGATGCGAGGCTTGTGACCGAGGGCACCGCAAGCGTGCTCGAAGCACGTGCCACCCGCCACCCGTTTCTTGCGCAGCCAGACGCTGACGGCCGTGGCGCATCCTCGCGGGGGTGAGCGTCAACGCAAAGTGGCCGGCCGGCTTGGAGATGTGGGCGGGTTCTCCTCTGGACGCCTGGGGCTGTTCCGACTTTGGAGGGTGGCCCTCGGCTCCGCTCTCCTCGCGCCGGATCGGCAGAGACCTCCGGCTCTGTGTGCCATGCGCTCGTCGAGAGGTCGTCGGAGCAACCTGCCCACATCTCTGGCGCCGGCCTCCGGTGATGGCTACTCGACCGATGCCTCAGAGCTCAGCTCAACCCGCCACGATCGGCAGGGAATTCCGCTACCCCGGGTTGTCCCGCCGCCCTGCGACACACCACCACCGGAGGCCGGCATGAGGCGTCGAGGGGTGGGTCCACCCAGGGGCATCGAGCCGGCGCGCCTACCACCCTCCGTACCAGGCCAAGAACGGTCCGAGCGCCGGTGAAGGAGGCGAGAGCCACCCCCCACGCATGCCAAGAAGCGCGAGCCGTCCCCTGGCGGACTCACCCCTCGACGCCTCTTGCCGGCCGGCACCTACGCGTTGACGGTCCCGGTTCCCCTACAGCGGTATCCGGCTCGCGGCGTCGACCTCCAGCGGATCGTCGCGCCGACCCTGGCGTTCCCGCACCAGCGCCGTGTGGGCGATCATGGCGGCGTTGTCGCCGGCGTAGCGGAGGGGGACCAGGCGGAGGTCGATCCGATGCTCGGCGGCCCAGGTGGCGAGCTCACGGCGCAGCAGACGGTTGGCGGCGGCGCCGCCGGAGACGGCGAGGAGGTCGATGTGCTCGCCGCCGCGCCGCAGGCGGTCGAGGCGATCGAGGACCTGGCCGGCGGCGGCGGCGCGGAAGCCGGCGATGAGGTCGAGCACGGGCTGTGCGGTCTCGACCGAGAGGTCGGTGGCGACGCCGGCCGCCTCCAGCTTCTCGATCTCCAGCAGGGTCTGGCTCTTGAGACCGGAGTAGGAGAAGTCGTTCGAGCCGTCGGAGCAGCGGGCGATGGAGAGGCGGAATGCGGACGGGTCACCGCGCTCGGCCAGCTCGTCGACGATGGGGCCCTGGGGGTAGGGCAGCCCCAGGCGTTTGCCGATCTTGTCGAAGACCTCGCCCATGGCGTCGTCGCGGGTCTCGGCCAGGGTGATGGTGGCGCCCTGCTCGACGCGGTAGAGGGCGGTGTGGCCGCCGGAGACGACCAGGCCATGGAAGCTCTCGGGCACCGGCATGGCCGGCCCTCCCTCGGAGTCGAGGAACGGCGAGTAGAGGTGCCCTTCGAGATGGTGCACGGCGTGAAACGGCAGGCCGCGGGCCCAGGCGATGGAGCGGCCGAGCGACAGGCCGACCAGCAGGCAGCCGATGAGGCCCGGGCCGCGGGTGGCCGAGAGCACCTGGATATCCGCCAGGCCGACGCCGGCCAGCTCCAGCGCCTCGGCCGAGACCGACGGCCAGTTGCGCAGATGCTCGCGCGAGGCGATCTCGGGCACCACGCCGCCGAACGGGCGATGCGCCTCGAGCTGGCTCGAGACCACCGAAGCCAGCACCCGGCCGGCGCCGTCGAGCACCGCGCAGGCGGTGTCGTCGCAGGAGCTCTCGATGCCCAGGACGAGGGGAGATCGGTGCGGGAGCGGCATGCTCCCGAGCATCTTCGCACAGGGCCGAAAGGCCCGCTGCTCTGCTAGAGTATGCGCCCCGGCGGCGTTTTTCAGCAGCCCACGGACCCGCTTCGCAGCACCCCCGAAGACCGGTGCCCCGGCCCGAGCTCTCCAGCGGCTCTCTCCGGCACCCGAAACGCTCCCCGCCCTCATGCCCCTACGCATCGCCATCAACGGTCTCGGCAGGATGGGCCGTGCCCTCTTCCGGGTCGCCTGGCCGATCTGGCGGAGCTGGTCGGCCGGCCTCGATGAGCTTTCTGCCGATGGACGCCCGCCGACCTGGAGCCCGTGAAGCCATGAAACCGATGCGAACTCTCGACGATCTGGACCTCGGCACCCTGCACAGCGTCGTCACGCTGGTCCGGGTCGACTTCAACGTGCCGCTGACCGACGGCAGGGTGGCGGACAGCGCCCGGCTGGAGGCGGCGCTGCCGACCCTGGCCGAGTTGCGGCGGGCCGGCGCGCGGCTGCTTCTGGTGTCGCACTGCGGCCGCCCGGACGGCCGGCCGGTGCCCGAGATGAGCCTGCGGCCGGTCGCCGAAGAGCTGCAACGGCTGCTCGGCGCACCGGTGGTCTTCGCCGATGACTGCGTCGGCAAGGCGGTGGAGAAGGCGGTCGCGGTGCTGGCGCCGGGCAGCGTGGCGCTGCTCGAGAACCTACGCTTCCACGCCGGCGAGGAGGCCAACGATCCCGACTTCGCCACCCAGCTGGCGGCCCCGGCCGAGGTTTTCGTCAACGACGCCTTCGGTACCGCCCATCGTGCCCATGCCTCCACCGTCGGCGTGGCCGAGCGGCTCGAGCGCCGCGCCGCCGGCCGTCTGCTGGTGCGCGAGGTCGAGGCTCTCGAGGCGCTGCTGGCCGACCCCGAGCGACCGTTCGCCGCGGTGCTGGGCGGAGCCAAGATCTCCGGCAAGGCGGACACGCTCGAAAACCTGCTGCCTCGCGTCGACCTGGTGATCCTGGGCGGCGCCATGGCCAACACCTTTCTGGCGGCGCAGGGCGGGCAGCTGGGCCGCTCGCTGGTCGAGCCCGAACGCATCGATCTGGCGCGGCAGATCCTCGTCGCGGCGGCAGAGCGCGGCGTGCGTGTCGTGCTGCCCACCGACCTGGTGGTGACCGACGACTTGAAGCGACCCGGCAGGGTCGAGACGGTGGCCGCGATGGACGTGCCGGAAGACCTCATGGCAGTGGATATCGGACCCGAGACCTGCGCCACGATCGCCGCCGAGCTGGCGGCCGCAGGGACGATCTTCTGGAACGGCCCCATGGGGGTCTTCGAACAGCCGCCGTTCGACAGCGGCACCAGGGCGGTGGCCGGCTCGGTTGCCGCCAGCGCCGGCCGTTCGGTGATCGGCGGCGGCGAGACGCTGGCCGCCGCCCGGCGCGCCGGCGTCGCCGACCAAATCGACCATGTGTCCACCGGCGGCGGCGCCGCACTCGAACTGCTCGCCGGCCGGAGTCTGCCCGGCGTCGAGATCCTGAGGAGAAGCTCATGAGCCCCGACGGCCGCCGCCCCCTGGTGGGCGGCAACTGGAAGATGCACATGCTGCGCGGCGAGGCCGAGGAGTACTGCCGCAGCTTCGTCACCGGACTGGGGGACGTTGCGGCCGAGGTGGCGCTTTTTCCGTCGCACCCGCTGCTGCCGGCCGTGGCCGGCGCCCTGGCCGGTAGCCCGGTCGGCTGCGGCGGGCAGGACATCCATCCCGAGGAGAAGGGCGCCCACACCGGTGATGTCTCGGGTCCGCAACTGGTCGACGCCGGCTGCTCATGGGTGCTGTGCGGCCACAGCGAGCGCCGCCAGGACCACGGCGAGAGCGACGAGCTGGTGGGGCAGAAGGCCGATGCCGCCATCCGGCACGGCCTGGCGCCGCTGATCTGCATCGGCGAGACCCTCGAGGAGCGCCAGGCGAACCGCACGTTCGAGGTGCTCGAGCGCCAGCTCGGTCGCGCGCTGGCCGGCCGGCCCGATCCGTTCGCCGTCGCCTATGAGCCGATCTGGGCGATCGGCACGGGCGAGACCGCCACGCCCGAGATGGCGCAGGAGGCCCACGGCTTCCTGCGCGAGCTGCTCGCCGACCTGGTCGGCGACGAGGCCGCGGCCGCCCGCCGCATCCTCTACGGCGGCTCGGCGAAGCCGGGAAACGCCGCCGAGCTGTTCGCCCAACCGGACATCGACGGGTTCCTGGTCGGCGGCGCGAGCCTTGACCCCGAGAGCTTTATCGCTATCATCCGTTGCTGCGGCTGAAATCCGCCGCGGGAGGTTCCTTTTGCTTTACGCGCTATACACGATCCACGTGATCATCTGCCTGTTTCTCATCATGGTAGTGCTCTTGCAGCAGGGCAAGGGAGCCGACCTGTCGGTGTTCGGCGGCGGTGGCACCCAGACCGCCTTTGGCGCCCGCGGCGCGGCCACGCTGCTGCACAAGCTGACCGTGTTCTCGTTCGTCGCCTTCATCTTCACCACCATCGGCATCGGCATCCTGAAGTCGGGCGGCACCAGCGGATCGGTGATGAGCGACGTCGAGGTCGAGGCCCCGGAAGAAGCCGCCGGCGAGGCCGGGGCCGACTCCACCGACCCGGCGTCGGCTCTCGAGGCGCTCACTGAAGAGACCGGGGCGGTGGGCAGCGAGATCATCGCGCCGGCCGCGGAAGAAGGCGGCGAGGCAGACGCCGATGACGGCGCCGACCCATCCGGTTGATAGACTGCGTGTGCGCCGTGTTCGCGACCCGCGGGCACTACCGGCGCGCGCCGAAGTGGCGGAATTGGTAGACGCGCACGCTTGAGGGGCGTGTGGGGCAACCCGTGCCGGTTCGAGTCCGGCCTTCGGCACCATCCCTTCCTCCCGAGTCTTCTTCCCGTCATCTCCTCTCCCTGAGCCGCCCCGGCCGGCAGCAGGAGTCGGCGGACTGAGAGTCAACGCGTTGAGGCCGGCCGGCAAGAGGCGTCGAGAGGTGGGTCCTCCAGGGGACGGCTCGAGCGGT
>CALZJC010000310.1:5683-6379 GCA_945787525.1 Thermoanaerobaculia bacterium
CGCCTCTTGTCGGCCTCCGCTGGCGGTGGCAGGGGGCGGCGCTTGATCCGCCGATCGGGACGCGGTACGGGCCCTCTGGGGCGGCATACGCTTGGCAAGCGCCCGGGCGCTGTGTTAGTTAGAGTCCGCCATGGCAGAAGAACCGAGCACCCCACAAGAGCAGGAAACGCCCTTCTCGCCCCCGGCTGAAGCCGCGGCAGCGCCACCGCCGAAGCCCGAGCCGCTACCGCGCGAGCTGCCTTCCGAAGAGGAGATCGCCGCCTGGATCCAGGGCGCCGACCTGCCGTCGCTGGCCAACCTGTTCAACATCCTGCCGCTGGCCAAGTTCGACGCCCTGGTGATGCAGATCCGCAAGGCCGAGCTGCTGCCGCAGCACTGGCAGGTCATCGCCAGCACCGAGCCGCCCGACGAGGCTCTCTTCGACACGCTGCCGGCGGTGGCCAAGATGCGCCGGGGGGCCGGCGACCCGAAGGCCACCGAGTGCCGGCTGGCGGCGCTCAAGATCGCCTGGACCGAGCTGCGCGGGCTGCAGCCGTCGCTGTGGACGGTGCCGGACCTGTTCGCGGCGATGCGCCGGATCATCGACAAGAAGATCGAGGTCGACTTCCACGACCTGCTGTCGGCGGTGCGCGACGTCTGGCGCAACCTGGACCTGCCGAGCGGCAAAGAGAATCTCGAGATCCTCTGGGCCAGCCT
>CALZJC010000311.1 GCA_945787525.1 Thermoanaerobaculia bacterium
GCGGGCGGCGAAATAACGCTGCGTCATGTAGCCGCCGGTGAAGCCGCCGGCACCTTCGAAGAAGCCGCGAGCGATCCAGAAAACGATGCACAGACCGAAGAAGTGGTAGATGTCCGGGTTGGCCAACCACGGCATCGGGTCGGCGACCCAGCGCGGCGAGAAGTCGGACCAGCCACTGCCCGCCAACTCCATCACCTGCGCGTGATCCGGCAACGTCATCGCCTTGAAGCCGACGTAGGCCGACACCGACAGGATCATCACCTCATGCAAGACGTCGGTGTAGATGACACCGTAGAAGCCCGACAGCGTCGTGTAGGTGAGGGCCCCCGCGATCATCACCAGGGCGCACGTTGTGGGGCTGAACGGCAGGAAGATGGACAGGAACTTGCCGGTGCCCTTGACGAAGTAGACGAGGAAGGCCAGCGTCACCACCAGGTTGGACAGGGCACTGAGGATGCGCGCCGTCTGGCCCTGCCGACCGCTGCCAAACCTGAGCTCCATCCATTCGGCATTGGTCATCACCTGCGAGCGGCGCAACCACTTGCCCATGTAGATGAGCAGGATGCCCAGCGGCAGCACCATGCCGCCACGCATCGCTACCCAGAACCCCTGCAGGCCGATGGCGAAGAAGAACGAGGTGATCACCATGGTGCCGGTCATGTCGAAGTTCGAAGCGGTTCCCGACATGCCGATCGCCCACCAGGGCAGCCGGCGGCCACCCAGGAAGTAGTCGTCGATGCCGCGCGCCGCTTTGCGGCTCAGCCAGAAGCCGGCAACCAGGGTCGACAGGAAGTAGACCCCGAGAATGAGGTAGTCGATGTTCGCCAGCCGGCCCAACGACTCCATGGTATCCAGCGCTAGCTGGGGGGATCGACCCCCATCTCCTCGAGCAGGTGGCCCGCTCCGTCGACCTCTTCCATCACCCACAGAACATAGCGGATGTCGACGTGGATCGAGCGGGTGACGGCGGGCAGGAAGTCCCAGTCGGAGATGATGCTCTCCCAGTTACCGTCGAAGATCAGGCCGATCAGCTCGCCCTTGCCGCCCAGGGTGGCCGAGCCGGAGTTGCCGCCGGTGGTGTCGACGTCGGTGAGGAAGTTGACCGGCACGGTGCCCAGCGTCGCGTCGGCCCAGCGGCCGGTGCGCTCCTCGCGAATCGCCGCGAGCTGCGCCTCGGGCACATCGAACGGCACCTCGCCGTTGTGCTTGTCGGCGATCCCGTCGAGCCTGGTGAACGGCGTGTAGAGAACGCCGTCGCGCGGCCGGTAGCCCTGCACCGTGCCATAGGTCACCCGCAGGGTGCCGTTGGCGTCGGGGTAGACCGCCTTGCCACGGCTGCCGAGGAAGGCGATCAGCGCCTCCATGTAGCGCGGCCGGATCTCGTCGAAGCGCCCCTCGAGGTCTTTGCGCTGCTCCTCGATCTCCATGTCGCTGTCGAACATCTTGACCGCCAGCTGGATGAACGGGTCGTCGCTGGCTTCGAAGTCGGCGGGCCCCTTCTCCATCCAGGCGAGCCGGGTGGCCTCGTCGCCCAGCCCACTGCCGGCGTACATCCGGTCGAGCCTGGCGTCGAGCGCCGCCTCGTCCACCTGGTTGCCGTCGATGCCGAACCATTCGTCGAAGACGGCGACGTGCTGGTCCTGGGGAATTGCCGCGTAGCGCTCGAGGAAGCGGCGGTAGAAGGCGCGGTCGACCTGTGGGGCGTAGGAGCGGCTGATGAGCACCATGCGCTCCTCGAGCCGCTGGAAGTCGCGCTCCTGGTAGCCGGGCTCGCGCTCCATGTCCGGCTTCTGCTTCTCCCGCGCCAGCCGGTAGAGGGTGCGCGCCGTCTGCAGCAGCTCGCCGCGCCGGGCCAGGTACTCGTAGAACATGGCCCGTTCCCGCAGGCCGTTGTTCTCGGCCGCCACCGCGCGCAGCTCCTCCAGCGCCGAGAGATAGCGCTCGCGGCGGCCGTCGTCGCCCTCGATCCAGGCCTGCAGCTCCGCCTCCAGCTGCTTCTTGCGCTCCAGCATGTCGCCCTTGGCGAAGCCGTTGAGCATGCCGCCGTAGTTCTTGGTCGCGTTGTCGAGACCGGCGATGAGCCGCGCGTACTTGATCTCGAGATCCTTGTCGCCGGCCGAGGCGTCGGCGACGATGCCGCGCCACTCCTCGAAGACCTCCTTGCGCACCGGGTAGTGCCAGGCGAAGGTCTCCTCCACCTCGGCCGCCAGCCGGTAGCGGTTGGTCGCCCCCGGGTAGCCCACCACCATGGCGAAGTCGTCCGCCGCGAGAGGATCGGTGGCGATCTTCAGGAAGTGCTTCGGCCGGAAGGGGACGTTCTCCGCCGCCGGGTCGGCCGGCTTGCCGTCGGGACCGACATAGGCGCGGTAGAACGAGTAGTCGCCGGTGTGGCGCGGCCACATCCAGTTGTCGATCTCGCCGCCGTACTCGCCGATCATCGCCGCCGGGGCGTAGACCAGTCGAACGTCGCGGATCTCGAGCTGCTTGATGAGCTCGTACTCGAGCCCGCCGTGGTAGGCGCGCACCCGGCAGCGGTGGCCCTCGTCCTCCTCGCATCTGGCCACCAGCGCTTTGTCCCTGGCCTCGATCGCCCGGTACCGGTCGGCGCCGCTCAGGCCGCTGTCGAGCCCGCCGATGATCTCGTCGGTGACGTCGGTCACCTCCACCGTCACCAGCACCCGGCTGCCGGGCCCGGCCCCCAGCTCTGCGCTGCGCTCCTTGGCGAGGAAGCCCTCCTCCAGCAGGTTGCGCTCCTCGGTCGAGTTGTACTGGATCGCTCCCTTGGCGCAGTGGTAGTTGGTGATCGTCAGGCCCTCCGGCGAGACAAAAGAGGCCGTGCAGCCGCCCAGGCTGATCACCGCGTTCATCGGGTGGGCGGTCAGGTCGGTCAGCCGCTCGGGAGCGATCTCGAGGCCGGTTGCCCGCAGGTGATCGGCAAGCTCCGGCAGCTGGCCGGGACGCCACATGCCCTCGCCGGCCAGCACCGGCAGAGCGACGACGAGCAACGACAACAGGACTACGAGTCTCTTCATGACTTTCGTTCCTCCAGGATTCGGGGGTCGGCCAGGGAAGGCGTGCCGAGCCCGAGAGATCAGGCTACCCGATCGTCAACCACCGGAGCACCCGCCGTCGGGGTAGGGACCACCGGACACCTAGCGCAACAGCAGGTCGGCCGCGGTCGCGACGAACAACCAGGTCGCCAACAGACCGTTGGCCAGGAAGAAGGCGGCGTTCAACCGGGACAGATCGCCCGGCCGCACGATCCAGTGCTGGTAACCCAGGAGAGCCGCGCAACCGGAAACGCCTGCCCAGTAGGCTGCGCCGAGGCCGGGCTCATAGAACCGCGGCAACAGGACCAGGAGCACGAGCATCCCGAAGTGGAAGACGCCGGACGCCCACAGGGCCCCGGACTCGCCCAGCCTCGCCGGTATCGAGTGCAGGCCGCTGCGCCGATCGAACTCCAGGTCCTGTAGCGCGTAGAGCACGTCGAAGCCGGCGACCCACAGCAGAACCACGCCCGCGAGAATCACCGGCGCCACCGCGAACGAGCCCCGGACCGCAACCCAGGCGCCGAGCGGCGCCCCGGCCAGCGCCAAACCGAGAACCAGATGGGACAGCGCGGTGAAACGCTTGGTGTAGGAATAGCCCAGCAGCACCGGCAAGGCGACCAGAGACAGCTTCAAAGTCATCGGGTTGAGCCGCCAGGCGGCGAGGAAGAAGAGCCCGAGGCTCGACAGGACGAACACCGCGACGAACGCGGGGCTCACCGCGCCGGCCGGCAGCGCCCGATCGGCGGTCCTGGGATTGGAGGAATCGATCCGCCGATCGACCAGCCGGTTGAACGCCATGGCCGAGCTCCTCGCGCCCACCATCGCCACGACGACCCAGCCCACGATCCGCCATGACGGCCAGCCCTCGGCCGCCAGGGCCATGCCCAGGAAGGCAAAGGGCAACGCAAAGAGGGTGTGCTCGAACTTGATCATTTCGAGCACGGTGCGGAGGCTTGCCAGCGCTGTCAGGGTCGTCTCCCTCATCGGTCTCCGGGCGCGGATAGCCTACCCGGGCCGGTGCCGGGCGGGCCACCCTTGCTGGAAGAGCGATGGATGTACCCACCCGCGCCCGCCACGGGCGGCCCGCCCGTACAGCTGCCGCCTCAGCTACCGCCGCCCGCCCCCGCAGAGCGGCTCGCCTTCCCCATCCACGACACCTCTCTCCTTCGGCGAGTCGATGATCTCCTGATACTCCTCAGGCGACAGGTACACCGGCTCGTAGGTGACGCCATGGCTCTCGAGCGCGCGGGTGAAGGCGCGGAGGTGGTTGCGAGAGCCCTTCATCAAGTTCTGGTAGAGCATCTCCAGATCCTCGTTGTTGGTTCGCTCCAGGCTGCGCTGGAGGTCGCTGATATCCAGGTCTTCGATCGCCGCACCCACCAGCAGAGCGCTCTCCAGCGACGCGGCCCCCGTGGCGGTCAGACTCTCGTAGAGCGCCTGAAGATTGGGATTGGTGAAAACCCCAAGGCCGTTGTCTCCCACCGGATCCTCGATCTCGTACTTGTCGACCACCACCAGCGCCAGGGCCATGTGATTGGTCTCGGCCTTGGCGATCTGGCGGAACACTCGCAGTCCCCACTGCTCGTAGAGGGACAGATAGACGTCGCGGGCCAGCTTCTCTTCTTCCCGCATGAAGGTCAGATCGGAGTTCTCCCGGTTGCCCACGTTCTGGATCGGCAGCTCGGCGAGCAGGCTCGCGAGATCGCAGCCG